>NZ_JAOWIA010000048.1:0-55376 GCF_030332345.1 Citrobacter sp. Cpo221 | reverse complement strand
CTTTCCCCTCCTGATAATGCCCGACGTGTCAGCGTGTCATTCCGGATGCCAGAGGGCATCACTCTAATGCCGATGCAGATTCTTTACCGCTCTGAAAAGTGTATGGATAAAAGCTATAACTCCAGCTTTGAATCTTATCCTGTGCGGGGATACAACGGTTTTACGCAGCCTTTCGTCCGGCAGGGTATGGGGGGGCTGTGGCAGATCAGTATTGCCATTGATGGTGGCGGGCCGTGCCAGTGGCAGCTAAATTCACTGAGAGTAAGTTTCAGGATTGCGGATAATATTCCACTGGTGAAAGGAAAAGAAGTCATTGAGACCAGTTATATCTTTGATTTTGGAGATTATGGCCTCAGTGACGGGTATGGGACAGGGAGGGCAAAAGAGGTCAGTGGAGATCTTGACTTAAAAACGGATTATTTCCCTGAAGTATTTATTAGCCATTTATTTAATCAAACAACATTGAACTTATTTGGTGGAAATACCGGCCCTGAAAAATGGCGAAGGCGTTTTCGGCTTAGGAATACTCAAAACATCCTTATTGAGCCAGTCATTCATTTCGATAAAGTTGTTACATTGACACCTCCAGATGCTCCAGGCAAACTTACGGCAACTTATCCCGATGGCAGTAGTGAAAAGATCCCGCATATTTATCCCAGCTATGAAAAATTGCTGTCGATGAAATGATGATTTATGTAGTTCCCGCCAGAGAATGTGCTGGCGGGATTTTTCATTAATGGCCAATTTCTGAAGAATTACTTACCAATACAGAAGCTGGAGAAAATCCGTCCCAACAGATCGTCGGAGGTAAACTCTCCGGTGATCTCACTGAGGTTCTGCTGTGCCAGACGTAGCTCCTCAGCCAGCAATTCTCCGGCCCATGCTCCGAGCAGTTGGGCTTTACCCTGCTCGAGATGCTCTGCAGCTTCTGCCAGCGCCTGCAGGTGACGACGACGGGCCAGGAAGCCGCCTTCCATATTGGTTTCAAAGCCCATGCTCTGTTTGAGATGGTTACGCAGCACGTCAACGCCTTCACCGGTACGCGCGGAGAGGCGAACCAGTGAGTGGCCATTTACTTCGCTAAGGCCCAGCGTCTCACCGGTAATATCCGCTTTGTTACGCACCACGGTAATCGGCAGTTTGGCCGGCAGACGGGCGATAAAGTCTGGCCAGATGTCAGCCGGGTCCACGGCATCGGTGGTGGTGCCATCAACCATAAACAGCACGCGGTCGGCCTGTTCGATTTCCTGCCAGGCACGTTCGATACCGATGCGTTCAACTTCGTCGCTGGCATCGCGCAGACCGGCGGTGTCGATGATGTGCAGCGGCATGCCGTCGATATGAATATGCTCACGCAGCACGTCGCGGGTAGTCCCGGCGATATCGGTGACAATGGCCGCCTCACGGCCAGCCAGCGCGTTTAGCAAGCTTGATTTCCCGGCGTTTGGACGCCCGGCAATCACCACCTTCATCCCTTCGCGCAGCAGGCTGCCCTGACGCGCTTCCGCACGAACGGCATCAAGATCGCTGATAACGCTGTTGAGTTGCGCTTCAATCTTGCCGTCAGACAGGAAGTCGATTTCTTCATCCGGGAAGTCGATCGCCGCTTCCACATAGATGCGCAGGTGAGTGAGCGCTTCCACAAGATGATTTACCCGCGCGGAAAATGCGCCCTGCAACGAGTTCAGCGCCGAGCGAGCGGCTTGCTCTGAGCTGGCATCGATCAGGTCGGCAATCGCCTCGGCCTGGGCTAAATCGAGCTTATCATTGAGAAACGCTCGCTCGGAGAATTCACCCGGTCTGGCAATGCGCAGCCCGGGAATGGTCAGAATACGTTTGAGCAGCAGGTCAAGAATCACTGGACCGCCGTGGCCCTGAAGCTCTAAAACGTCTTCGCCGGTAAAGGAGTTTGGGCCGGGGAACCACAGGGCAATCCCCTGATCCAGCGCGCTGCCATCCGCGTCTTTAAACGGCAGATAATCGGCATAACGCGGTTTGGGCAGTTTCCCCAGTACGGTTTCTGCGACCTCACGCGCCTTCAGGCCGGAGATACGCAGGATACCCACGCCACCACGTCCCGGTGGGGTGGCCTGAGCGACGATGGTGTCGTTATGGCTCATGGTTTGTCTCTTCTTAATGCAATAAAAAAGGCGGTCTAATGACCGCCCTTTACTTTATGTTCCGTTTGCCGGATGGCGGCTTCGCCTAATCCGGCCTACACCGAATCAGGAGTTTTTCTTCTCGCGGCTATGCAGGCCACGTTTCTCCAGACCACGGTAAATCAGCTGCTGCTGAATAATGGTTACCAGGTTGCTGACGATATAGTACAGCACCAGACCTGACGGGAACCACAGGAAGAACACGGTGAAGATGACCGGCATGAAGGTCATGATCTTCTGCTGCATCGGGTCGGTTACGGTGGTCGGAGACATCTTCTGAATGAAGAACATCGTCACGCCCATCAGAATCGGCAGGATGTAGTACGGGTCCTGTGCAGACAGGTCATGGATCCACAGGGCGAACGGCGCATGACGCAGTTCAATGGAGCCCATCAGCATGTAGTACAACGCAAGGAAGATTGGCATCTGGATGATCAGCGGGAAGCAGCCGCCCAGCGGGTTTACCTTCTCAGCTTTGTACAGGGCCATCATTTCCTGGCTCTGACGCTGTTTGTCATCGCCCAGACGCTCACGCATAGCCTGAATCTTCGGCTGCAGCATACGCATCTTCGCCATGGAGGTGTACTGCGCTTTGGTCAGCGGGTACATGATGCCACGAACGATAAAGGTGATAACGATGATGGAGAAGCCCCAGTTACCCAGGAAGCTATGGATCCACTTCAGCAGTTTAAACAGCGGCTGAGAAATGAACCACAACCAGCCGTAATCCACGGTCAGATCCAGGTGCGGTGCAACGGCCGCCATTTTGTCCTGAATTTCCGGGCCGACCCACAGGGTGCTGGTCATCGCGCCAGTCTGGCCAGGCTGTACCAGTACCGGCTGTGATTTATAGCCGATAGCGGCAATGCCGTTACCCAGGTTAGCGGTATAGAAGTTGTTGGTGCCGTCGTTACGCGGAACCCATGCCGTTGCGAAATACTGTTGCAGCATTGCGACCCAGCCGTCTTTAGCATTGACGTTCAGGTTTTCGTTTTCAGCAATGGTATCGAATTTGTATTTCTCATACTTCTCATCCGGCGTGGAGTACGCCGCGCCACGGAAGGTGTGCAGCGCAAAGTTGCTGCTACCGGTGTCACGATGAGATGGCAGATTGATGGATTGCTTCAGCTGACCAAAGGTGGAGATTTCCAGCGGTTTTTCGCCGGCGTTCTGCACGCTGTAGTTAACGTTGACAGCATATTCACCACGCTTAAGAACAAACGTTTTAGTGAATGTGTTACCCGCTGCGTCAGTATAGGTCATCGGGATCTGCAGTTCGTTCTGACCGTCAGCCAGTACAAACGCGTCTTTATCGACGTTGTACAGCGGACGCGGGCCGTTAGCCGGGTTATCCGGGCCGTCACGACCTGTCAGGCCACTCTGTGCCTGGTAGATGAACTGTGGCGTGGTTTCCAGTAACTGGAACGGTTCGGTAGAACCGAGTTCTTTCGGGTAAGCTGGCAGTGAAGCCTGTTCCACATCACCACCACGGGTGTTGATGGTCAGATCAAGCACGTCAGTTTTAACCGTAATCAGTTTCCCCTGGCCACTGGCCGGTACGCCCTGGTCTGCGGCGCTACCCGCTGCGGTGGTCGTTGTCTGCGTGGTCTGTTGGGCCTGAGGTTGCGGGTTTTTATCCTGCTCCCAGGCTTGCCAGATCATGAAAGACACGAACAGCAAAGCGATGACTAAAAGATTGCGTTGCGAATCCATCGTTAGTGTTCTCTGGTATCAAATGGTCCGGGCGGGACGGGATCGTCACCACCAGGGTGTAAAGGGTGGCATTTTAATACGCGTTTCACCGTCAACCAACTGCCTTTTATCACTCCAAACCTGCGCAATGCCTCAATTCCGTAGCTCGAACAGGTTGGAGTGAAACGGCAATGCGGCCCAAGCAGCGGACTGATCAGGCGTTGATAGACCCGAATGAGGGCTATCAGGACCCGCGAGCCAGGCGACAATGGCGACGCCATAATTTTTCCAACGCTTCCGAGAGAGCACGGTTATCGAGGTCAGCAACCCCTTTTTTCGCCACCACCACGAAATCCATTGCTGGAAGCTCGTGCTGACGTAAACGGAAGCTTTCACGCGTCAGACGTTTAATCCGATTGCGTTCATGCGCACGCTTAACATTTTTCTTGGCGACTGTAAGACCGATACGGGGATGCCCCAGCGAATTCAGGCGGCCGAGGATGGTGATTTGCGGCGTGCCAGCCCGTTGTGGCTGCTGGAAGACGAATGTGAAATGAGTGGGAGTTAACAAACGTAACTCCCTGGGAAATGCGAGCTTAACCACTCAGGGGCTAGCTTTTATTACTTAGAAACGGTCAGACGAGAACGGCCTTTAGCACGACGACGTGCCAGAACCTGACGACCATTTTTATTAGCCATACGAGCACGGAAGCCGTGAGAACGGTTGCGCTTCAGTACAGACGGTTGAAAAGTGCGTTTCATGGCGATTTCTACCTAAACTTGAATAAATTCACTGACTTTTGCGTATACCCGAACGAATTTCGAACGACTTACGCCACAGTGTGGGTGATTAAAGAGGCCGGATTGTAATAATTGTACACTCCGGAGTCAATTCTCTTTCCTTATTTCCCGCTTTTTTCCGCATGGTTTCGCGTAAAAAACAGGCAGCGTTGACGCCGTAAGGCGACCGTTACTCGCTGGGGGTAAGAATTATACGGGCTGGTGGATAAAGCGCAAGGATCGCTCGGGATCTTTATTAGATCGTTTAAGCAGTAAAGCATCTTTACTCATTAATTTTTTCAATATGCGCGCTAAAACCTGCAGCACTTCTCCAGGATCGTTTACACTTAGCCGATTCTGGATCATCCTGTGGATAAATCGGGAAGAATCTGTGAGAAACAGAAGATCTCTTTCTCAGTTTACGCTATGATCCGCGGTCCTGATCGTTTCAATGGATCCTGATCGGGTAAAAATTGCAAATAGCAATTCGCACGTCACCCTTTGCATAGGGTCTTGTCGATGTGCGTCAACAATCATGAATGTTTCAGCCTTTGTCATTTATCGACTTTTGTTCGAGTGGAGTCCGCCGTGTCACTTTCGCTTTGGCAGCAGTGTCTTGCCCGATTGCAGGATGAGTTACCAGCCACAGAGTTCAGTATGTGGATACGCCCGTTGCAGGCGGAACTGAGCGATAACACGCTGGCTTTGTATGCGCCAAACCGTTTCGTGCTCGATTGGGTAAGGGATAAATACCTTAATAATATTAATGGATTACTCAATAATTTCTGTGGCGCGGATGCCCCACAGCTGCGCTTTGAAGTCGGCACTAAACCCGTCACGCAAACGCTGAAAACGCCGGTCAACAACGTTGTTGCGCCCGCCCATGTGGCTCAGCAAGTGCAACCGCAACGTGCTGCTCCGGCGGCGCGTCCAGGCTGGGATAACGTCCCGGCTCCGGCAGAACCTACCTATCGTTCTAACGTCAACGTCAAACACACGTTTGATAACTTCGTTGAAGGTAAATCTAACCAACTGGCGCGCGCGGCGGCACGTCAGGTGGCGGACAATCCTGGCGGCGCCTACAATCCGTTATTCCTTTATGGCGGTACGGGTCTGGGTAAAACCCACCTGCTGCACGCTGTCGGTAACGGCATTATGGCGCGTAAGCCAAACGCCAAAGTGGTGTATATGCACTCCGAGCGATTTGTGCAGGATATGGTCAAAGCCCTGCAAAACAACGCGATCGAAGAGTTTAAACGCTACTACCGTTCCGTTGACGCGCTGCTGATTGACGATATCCAATTCTTCGCGAATAAAGAGCGATCGCAGGAAGAGTTTTTCCACACCTTTAACGCCCTGCTGGAAGGCAATCAGCAGATCATCCTGACCTCGGATCGCTATCCGAAGGAGATCAACGGCGTTGAAGATCGTCTGAAATCCCGCTTTGGCTGGGGACTGACTGTCGCGATCGAACCGCCTGAACTGGAAACGCGTGTTGCGATCCTGATGAAAAAAGCCGACGAAAACGACATTCGTCTGCCAGGTGAAGTAGCGTTCTTTATTGCCAAGCGTCTACGCTCTAACGTACGTGAGCTGGAAGGCGCACTGAACCGCGTGATCGCCAACGCCAATTTTACCGGCCGGGCGATTACTATCGATTTCGTGCGCGAAGCGCTGCGCGATCTGCTGGCTTTGCAGGAAAAGCTGGTCACCATCGACAATATTCAGAAGACGGTGGCGGAGTATTACAAAATCAAAATTGCGGATCTGCTTTCTAAGCGTCGATCTCGCTCGGTAGCTCGCCCGCGCCAGATGGCGATGGCGCTGGCAAAAGAGCTCACTAACCACAGTTTGCCGGAAATCGGCGACGCGTTTGGTGGGCGTGACCATACTACCGTGCTTCATGCCTGCCGCAAGATTGAGCAGTTGCGTGAAGAAAGCCATGATATTAAAGAAGATTTCTCCAATTTAATCAGAACATTATCTTCGTGACGCTATGAAATTTACCGTTGAACGTGAACATTTATTAAAACCGCTTCAGCAGGTCAGCGGCCCGCTGGGTGGACGTCCTACACTGCCTATTCTCGGAAACCTGCTGCTGCAGGTTGCTGACGGCACGCTTTCGCTGACCGGTACCGATCTCGAAATGGAGATGGTGGCGCGCGTGGCGCTGATCCAGCCTCATGAACCTGGTGCTACCACCGTTCCGGCGCGTAAATTCTTCGATATTTGCCGTGGATTGCCGGAAGGCGCGGAAATTGCCGTTCAACTGGAAGGCGACCGTATGCTGGTGCGTTCTGGCCGCAGCCGTTTCTCGCTGTCTACGCTGCCTGCCGCCGACTTCCCGAATCTGGACGACTGGCAGAGCGAAGTCGAATTCACCCTGCCGCAGGCGACGATGAAGCGCCTGATTGAAGCCACGCAGTTTTCGATGGCGCATCAGGACGTACGTTACTACTTAAACGGCATGCTGTTTGAAACCGAAGGGGAAGAGCTGCGTACCGTGGCGACCGACGGCCACCGCCTGGCGGTCTGTTCAATGCCTGTCGGTCAGCCGTTGCCAAGCCATTCGGTGATCGTGCCGCGTAAAGGCGTGATTGAACTGATGCGTATGCTCGACGGCGGCGATAACCCGCTGCGCGTGCAGATTGGCAGCAACAACATTCGTGCGCACGTGGGTGACTTCATCTTTACTTCCAAGCTGGTTGACGGTCGTTTCCCGGATTATCGCCGCGTATTGCCGAAGAATCCGGACAAACATCTGGAAGCCGGTTGCGATATCCTCAAACAGGCGTTTGCTCGTGCGGCGATCCTCTCTAACGAGAAATTCCGCGGCGTGCGTTTGTATGTCAGCGAAAACCAGCTCAAAATCACCGCCAACAACCCGGAGCAGGAAGAAGCGGAAGAAATTCTGGACGTCTCCTATCCTGGTACAGAACTGGAAATCGGCTTTAACGTGAGCTACGTACTGGACGTTCTGAACGCGCTGAAGTGCGAGAACGTGCGTATTCTGCTGACAGATTCCGTATCGAGCGTACAGATTGAAGATGCAGCATCACAGTCGGCTGCCTATGTTGTTATGCCAATGAGACTGTAATGTCGCTCTCCCGCCTGTTGATCCGCGATTTTCGCAATATCGAAAACGCGGATCTCGCTTTATCCCCCGGCTTTAACTTCCTGGTTGGCGCGAATGGCAGCGGCAAAACCAGCGTGCTGGAAGCCATCTATACGCTCGGCCACGGTCGGGCGTTTCGCAGTTTGCAGATTGGCCGCGTGATTCGCCACGAGCAGGAGTCGTTTGTTTTACACGGGCGTTTGCAGGGTGAAGAACGTGAGACGTCGATTGGCCTGACGAAAGATAAACTGGGCGACAGCAAAGTGCGCATTGACGGCACTGACGGGCACAAGGTCGCGGAACTGGCGCACCTGATGCCGATGCAGCTGATCACGCCTGAGGGGTTTACTTTACTCAATGGCGGCCCCAAATACAGAAGAGCATTCCTTGACTGGGGATGCTTTCACAATGAAGCTGGATTTTTCACCGCCTGGAGCAACCTGAAGCGACTGCTCAAGCAGCGCAATGCAGCGCTGCGCCAGGTGAGTCGTTATGAGCAATTGCGTCCGTGGGATAAAGAACTGATCCCACTGGCAGAACAAATCAGCACCTGGCGCGCGGAGTACAGCGCCGGTATCGCGCAGGATATGGCGGATACCTGCCAGCAGTTTCTTCCCGAGTTTTCACTCTCCTTCTCATTCCAGCGCGGCTGGGAGAAAGAGACGGATTATGCCGAAGTGCTGGAACGTAGTTTTGAACGCGATCGCATGTTGACCTACACTGCGCACGGCCCGCATAAGGCGGATTTCCGCATTCGCGCCGACGGTGCGCCGGTGGAAGACACATTGTCGCGTGGGCAGCTAAAGCTGCTGATGTGCGCCTTACGTCTGGCGCAAGGGGAGTTCCTGACCCGTGAAAGCGGGCGGCGCTGCCTGTACCTGATAGATGATTTTGCCTCTGAACTGGATGACGCGCGTCGCGGACTGCTGGCCAGCCGCTTAAAAGCCACGCAATCTCAGGTCTTTGTCAGCGCAATCAGCGCTGAACACGTTATAGACATGTCCGATGAAAATTCGAAGATGTTTACCGTGGAAAAGGGTAAAATAACGGATTAACCCAAGATAAAATGAGCGAGAAACGTTGATGTCGAATTCTTATGACTCCTCCAGTATCAAAGTCCTGAAAGGACTGGATGCGGTGCGTAAGCGCCCGGGTATGTATATCGGCGACACGGATGACGGCACCGGTCTGCACCACATGGTATTCGAGGTGGTAGATAACGCTATCGACGAAGCGCTCGCGGGTCACTGTAAAGATATCGTGGTAACGATTCACGCTGACAACTCCGTGTCCGTTACCGATGATGGCCGTGGTATCCCAACCGGTATTCACCCGGAAGAGGGCGTTTCGGCAGCGGAAGTTATCATGACCGTTTTGCACGCAGGCGGTAAATTCGATGATAACTCCTATAAAGTTTCCGGCGGTCTGCACGGCGTGGGTGTTTCCGTCGTTAACGCCCTGTCACAGAAGCTGGAACTGGTGATTCGTCGTGAAGGCAAAGTGCATCAGCAAACTTACGTGCACGGTGTGCCGCAGGCGCCGCTGGCAGTAACTGGCGAAACAGAACTGACGGGGACTCAGGTCCGTTTCTGGCCAAGCCACGAAACCTTTACCAATGTTGTTGAATTTGAATACGACATTCTGGCGAAACGTCTGCGCGAGCTGTCATTCCTGAACTCCGGCGTCTCTATTCGTCTGCGCGACAAGCGTGACGGCAAAGAAGACCATTTCCACTACGAAGGTGGCATCAAGGCGTTTGTTGAATACCTCAACAAAAACAAAACGCCGATCCACCCGAATATCTTCTACTTCTCCACCGAAAAAGACGGTATCGGCGTTGAAGTTGCGCTGCAGTGGAACGATGGTTTCCAGGAAAACATCTACTGCTTCACCAACAACATTCCACAGCGTGACGGCGGTACTCACCTTGCAGGCTTCCGTGCGGCGATGACCCGTACCCTGAACGCCTACATGGACAAAGAAGGCTACAGTAAAAAAGCGAAAGTCAGCGCTACCGGTGACGATGCCCGTGAAGGCCTGATTGCCGTTGTTTCCGTGAAAGTACCGGATCCGAAGTTCTCCTCACAGACCAAAGACAAGCTGGTCTCCTCTGAGGTGAAATCGGCGGTAGAACAGCAGATGAACGAACTGCTGAGCGAATATCTGCTGGAAAACCCGTCTGACGCGAAAATCGTTGTCGGCAAAATTATTGATGCTGCGCGTGCTCGTGAAGCTGCACGTCGTGCGCGTGAAATGACCCGTCGTAAAGGCGCGCTGGACTTAGCCGGTCTGCCGGGCAAGCTGGCGGACTGTCAGGAACGCGACCCAGCTCACTCTGAACTGTATCTGGTGGAAGGGGACTCCGCGGGTGGCTCTGCGAAGCAGGGACGTAACCGTAAGAACCAGGCGATTCTGCCGCTGAAGGGTAAAATCCTCAACGTCGAGAAAGCGCGCTTTGACAAGATGCTCTCCTCTCAGGAAGTTGCGACGCTGATCACCGCGCTCGGCTGTGGCATCGGTCGTGACGAGTACAACCCGGACAAACTGCGTTATCACAGCATCATCATCATGACCGATGCGGACGTCGACGGCTCGCACATCCGTACGCTGCTGTTGACCTTCTTCTATCGTCAGATGCCGGAAATCGTTGAACGCGGCCACGTCTACATTGCACAGCCACCGCTGTACAAAGTGAAAAAAGGCAAGCAGGAACAGTACATTAAAGATGACGAAGCGATGGATCAGTACCAAATTTCTATCGCTCTGGATGGCGCAACGCTGCACACCAATGCCAGCGCGCCAGCCCTTTCAGGTGAATCGTTAGAGAAACTGGTTTCTGAATACAACGCGACGCAGAAAATGATTGGTCGTATGGAACGTCGTTTCCCGAAAGCGCTGCTGAAAGAACTGGTTTATCAACCGACGCTAGATGAAGCCGATCTCGCTGATGAAGCGAAAGTCACTGCCTGGGTTTCTCAGTTGGTTAACGTGCTGAATGAAAAAGAAATGCACGGCAGCACCTGGAACAGCTTTGTGCGTAAAGACGCTGAACTGAACCTGTTCGAGCCGGTGATCCGCGTCCGTACCCACGGTGTGGATACCGATTATCCGCTGGAGCATGAATTTGTTACCGGTGGCGAATACCGTCGTATTTGTACGCTTGGCGAGAAGCTGCGCGGACTGATCGAAGACGATGCGTTTATCGAACGTGGCGAGCGCCGCCAGCCGGTTGCCAGCTTCGAGCAGGCGCTGGAATGGCTGCAGAAAGAGTCTCGTCGTGGCCTCGCTATCCAGCGTTATAAAGGTCTGGGCGAGATGAACCCGGAACAGCTGTGGGAAACCACCATGGATCCGGAAAGCCGTCGTATGCTGCGCGTTACCGTGAAGGATGCGATTGCTGCCGACCAGCTGTTCACCACGCTGATGGGCGATGCCGTTGAACCGCGTCGCGCGTTTATCGAAGAAAACGCCCTGAAAGCGGCGAACATCGATATTTAAGCCAATCTGTAGGCCGGATAAGGCGGTTTACGCCGCCATCCGGCAAGACGTTGTATTGTGCCTGATGGCGCGTTGCTTATCAGGCCTACAAACGACAACCAATCTACAAAAAGGGGAATCTCGATTCCCCTTTCTATCCCCCTTTTCGTAGCTGTTTTTTGAGCGGAATCGCGTTAGCATGAGGACGGACTCATTTAATCCGGGGAACTCATGGCTATCAAACTTATTGCTATCGACATGGATGGCACACTTCTGCTGCCCGATCACACCATTTCACCAGCGGTCAAAACGGCAATTGCCGCGGCACGCGCGCGTGGCGTGAATGTGGTGCTGACCACGGGACGCCCGTATGCCGGCGTTCACAGCTATCTGAAAGAACTACATATGGAACAACCCGGTGACTACTGCATTACCTACAACGGTGCGCTGGTGCAGAAAGCAGGGGATGGCAGTACCGTGGCGCAAACCGCGCTGAGCTATGATGATTATCGTTACCTGGAACAGCTTTCCCGGGAAGTTGGCTCGCATTTCCACGCCCTCGATCGCAATACGCTGTATACCGCGAACCGTGATATCAGTTACTACACGGTGCACGAATCGTTTGTCGCGACCATCCCGCTAGCGTTCTGTGAAGCCGAGAAAATGGATCCCGCAACCCAGTTCCTGAAAGTGATGATGATTGACGAGCCGGAGATCCTCGATAAAGCTATCTTGCGTATACCTGCGGAAGTAAAAGAGAAGTACACCGTGCTGAAAAGTGCGCCGTATTTCCTCGAAATCCTCGATAAACGCGTCAATAAAGGGACGGGCGTAAAATCGCTGGCCGATGCGTTAGGCATTAAAGCCGAAGAGGTGATGGCGATTGGCGATCAGGAAAACGACATCGCGATGATTGAATACGCAGGCGTGGGCGTTGCCATGGACAACGCTATTCCATCAGTAAAAGAAATCGCCAACTTCGTGACCAAATCCAATCTTGAAGATGGCGTCGCGTACGCCATAGAGAAGTTTGCACTGAATTAAGATGTTATGGGCAAATGCTTCGTCGTATTTGCCCCGTTTCAGCCATGATTTGTGGTGCTGAATGGTCTCCCTGGGGAATATGCGCCACGCCGCTGCGCATAATCCATTTACGGGAAAATGCCGACGTTAGGGCCCGGCTTTTCAGGATTTTGCCATACAGTTTGAGTCGTAACTTGCGGGTGGCTTTACGGTAAGCGTGATTCATATCTGGCATATCCCGCAGCAGTACCGATTTGAGGATCTCCGCGCTGTCCAGCGCATAGCTAATCCCTTCCAGCGAGCTGGCGCTGATAAAACCGGCCGCTTCACCAATCAAAAATGCGTTGTCCTCGCCGCAGACGAAGTCTTTCCAGCGTGAGGGGAATAGCACCGTACATTTTTCACTTTTCACCGGTTTGCCGAACTGGAAATGGAACGCTTCCAGCTTCTCTTTCAGCGCGTCAAAGCGTGCCTGTCCGTCCTTCATGGGGTAGGCGCCACAAAAGATAAAATAGCCATCTTTGCTGATACTCCAGGAATAACAGTCAGTTGTATCGTTATCAAAAATACAGGAATAGAACGGAACGGGATGCTTTTCCGCAAACCATTGTTGAATCGCGACATATTTACGGATTTGGTGCTGTGGATAGAGATGACGGCGCACCAGTGAGTTCGCACCGTCTGCCCCCACCAGATAACGTGCAGTGATCTGCTGCTCCCAACCGTCGGCGCGGAAGATAACATGCCATTTATCGCCCTCGCGCCAGATTTTCCGGCACAGGCTGTCGTGATACACCTGCACATCATCAGGGATGAGAGATTTAAGCCATAAATCAAAAGCATGGCGGTTGATATTAATGTAGCTGCGTTGGTAGTTACGCGTCAAAGAAGCGGCAACATCAACCGTTTTAACGCTAAAAATCTGCGGGTTGGCGATAACATCAACGGGTAAGGTTATCCCGTCGCGGATAAACGAACGCTGGGCGTCCGGGGCCAGCAGACCGCCGCAGGGTTTAGTGAAACCTTCGTTACCGCACTGGCGTTTTTTATCCAACGCAATCACGCGCATTTTTCCGCTTAACTGTCGCGCCAGCGCTGCGCCTGCCGGACCTAAACCGATAATCGCTACTTCAAAATGTTCCATCTTTCTGTCCGCAAAAATGAAGATGGCGATACGCTAAAGCCTGAAAGTGAAGTGCTTGTGAAGTATGATTGTTTTAATCGTCTTGTATCAGGGCATCCCATGAAGCAAATCACCTTTACGCCGCGTAATCATCAGCTTACCAATATCAACACCTGGACACCGGACAGCCAGTGGCTGGTCTTTGATGTGCGCCCTTCCGGCGCTTCCTTTACCGGTGAAACAATTGAGCGCGTCAATATCCATACTGGCGAGCTGGAGGTGATTTACCGGGCTACTCAGGGATCGCACGTTGGCGTGGTGACCGTTCATCCAAAGTCGGAAAAATATGTATTCATTCACGGGCCTGAAAATCCTGATGAAACATGGTATTACGACTTCCATCATCGCCGTGGGGTGATTGTTACGCAGGCTGGGGTGGAGAATCTGGATGCAATGGATATTACTGCGCCCTATACGCCAGGTGCGCTGCGCGGCGGGAGTCATGTGCATGTCTTTAGCCCGAACGGTGAGTTTGTCAGTTTCACCTATAACGACCATGTTCTGCATGAGCGCTCTCCGGCGCTCGATTTACGCAACGTCGGCGTGGCTGCACCGTATGGTCCGGTTAATGTTTCCGCGCAGCATCCCCGTGAATACAGCGGTAGCTACTGGTGTGTGCTGGTGAGCCAGACGACACCAACGCCAAAACCGGGTAGCGATGAGATTAACCGCGCCTATGAAGAGGGCTGGGTTGGAGAAAACAGGCTGGCGTTTATCGGTGATACGCTATCAGCCACTGGCGAGAAAGTACCGGAGCTGTTTATTGTTGATTTGCCACAGGATGAAAGCGGCTGGAAACAGCCGGGGGACGCGCCTCTGGAGGGGACTGACATGACCATACCTGCGTCGCCATCCGGTATTCGCCAACGCCGTCTGACGTTTACCCATGAGCGCGCCTTTCCGGGGCTGGTGAATCAGCCTCGCCACTGGGTACGCAGTAATCCAAAGGTATCTGAGATTGCGTTTTTAATGCGTGATGACAACGGTATTGTGCAGCTATGGCTGATTTCCCCACAGGGGGGAACGCCGCGCCAGCTTACCCAGTGTGCTACGAATATTCAGTCAGCTTTTAACTGGCACCCATCGGGGAAGTGGCTGGGATTTGTACTGGAGAACAGAATAGCCTGTTGTGATGTTCAAACGGGCGAGATTGATTTTTTAACGGAACGTCATGATAACCCGCCGTCGGCCGATGCGATCGTCTTCTCCCCTGATGGTCGACAGGTTGCGTGGATGGAAGACGTCGAGGGTTTCCGCCAGCTGTGGGTGACTGAAACCGGGCGTTAATTTATGGAGCAGACATTTCTGCCGGGGGAATAACGGCGTTCGTGGCCTGGGTTCTCTCCTCGCTCTTTTCTACGCGGGATCTCACCGAGTTATCTTTGCGAAAGAGATCCCAAGGTAGCAATACCGTATCGAGCACCGCGGTAAAAGGCATATCCAGAATCGCCAGCGACTTGGTTCCCCAGTTCGTATCACTTTCGCTAATCATTGTGGCACTGGCTCGAGTGCCAGGATACGTCCCTTCTTTGCCACCTGTATGTGACATGATGCTGGAACAGCCGCTTACAAACACCATCCCACTACACATCGTCAGTGTTACCAACATTTTTTTAATCATCATTTATTCATCTGTATTTATCGTGTTTGCATGGTGAGTTAAAGCGATCCATTGCGAAAATAACATCACCATTTCGTCGCACTGTGGCGGCCATCGCGATTTAACGAGAACAACTGCTCCCCCCAGTGTATGCAATAGACAACAAACTGCAAAAAAAGTCAGATGAATACGCTTGAAAAGTTTGTATTAAGACCCATTTTTAGAGTGTAGACAAATGAAGGGCATGCCTGATGGGTGTCCTGGCTACCTGACCTGTCCATGATGGAAGGTCAATATTCTCGCTGATTTCAGGAGCTATTGATTATGCGTAACTTTGATTTATCCCCGCTGTACCGTTCTGCTATTGGTTTTGACCGTCTGTTTAACCTGCTGGAAAACAATCAGGGCCAGAGCAATGGCGGCTACCCTCCGTACAACGTTGAGCTGGTAGACGAAAACCATTACCGCATTGCAATTGCCGTTGCCGGTTTTGCTGAAAGCGAACTGGAAATTACTGCCCAGGACAATCTGCTGGTGGTAAAAGGTGCCCATGCGGACGATCAAAAAGAACGTACTTACCTGTATCAGGGTATTGCCGAGCGCAACTTTGAACGCAAGTTCCAGTTAGCGGAGAACATTCATGTTCGCGGCGCAAACCTGGTAAATGGTCTGCTGTATATCGATCTTGAGCGCGTGATTCCTGAAGCGAACAAACCGCGCCGCATCGAAATCAACTAATTCTGTAGGCCGCTTCAGGCGGCCTTGCTAAGTCATCGGCTTGCCGTCAGGGAGCCGAAAGGTACCTACTCGCTTCTTAGAAGGAGATTATTATGCGTAACTACGATTTATCCCCGCTGCTGCGTCAATGGATCGGTTTTGACAAACTGGCCAATGCCTTGCAAAACACCGGTGAAAGCCAGAGCTTCCCGCCTTATAACATCGAAAAGAGCGATGATAACCACTACCGCATTACCCTTGCGTTAGCCGGTTTCCGCCAGGAAGATCTGGATATTCAACTGGAAGGCACGCGCCTGACAGTGAAAGGTACGCCGCAGCAGCCGGAAAAAGAGACCAAATGGTTGCATCAGGGACTGGTCACTCAGCCGTTCAGCCTGAGCTTTACGCTGGCTGAAAATATGGAGGTCTCCGGCGCAAGCTTCACTAACGGCTTGCTGCATATTGATTTGACCCGGAATGAACCTGAAACCATTGCTCCACAACGTATCGCCATCAGCGAACGTCCCGCATTAGACAGTTAAATAGCTCCATGCCTTTGCCCCGCCAGAAATGACGGGGCTTTTTTGTGCTTTACCACCCATACATTGCGACTTTACTCTGCGAGAATCCATTTACTTAATGATGTTATTCACAGGGAACAGGATATGAGTGATATAGCATTGACGGTCAGCGTTCTGGCATTGGTGGCAGTTGTCGGGTTATGGATCGGCAACATAAAAATACGTGGTGTGGGTTTTGGCATTGGAGGTGTGCTGTTCGGCGGCATTATTGTCGGGCATTTTGTCGATCAGGCAGGGATGACCCTGAGCGGCGACATGCTGCATTTTATTCAGGAATTTGGCCTGATTCTTTTCGTCTACACCATTGGTATTCAGGTGGGGCCGGGCTTTTTTGCTTCTCTGCGCGTTTCGGGCCTGCGGCTGAATCTGTTTGCTGTGCTGATTGTCATCATGGGTGGCCTGGTCACCGCGATCCTGCATAAGATTTTTGCCATTCCTCTCCCTGTGGTGCTGGGAATATTCTCTGGAGCGGTCACCAATACCCCGGCGTTAGGTGCGGGGCAGCAAATTCTGCGCGATTTGGGTACGCCTGGCGATGTGGTTGACCAGATGGGGATGAGCTATGCCATGGCTTATCCTTTCGGCATTTGCGGAATTTTACTGACCATGTGGCTGATGCGCCTTATTTTCCGCGTTAACGTCGATGCTGAAGCCCAGCAGCATGAATCCACGCTGACCAACGGGCACGCACTGATTCAGACGATGAACATCCGCGTGGAAAACCCAAACATCAACAATATGGCAATTCAGGATGTCCCGATTCTGAACAGCGACAAAATCATCTGCTCGCGTCTGAAACGTGACGAGACATTGATGGTGCCGTCGCCAGGGACAGTTATCCAGTTGGGCGACCTGCTCCACCTGGTCGGGCAGCCTGCTGACCTGCATAACGCGCAGGTGGTGATTGGGCAGGAGGTGGATACATCGCTGTCTACGCGAGGTACCGATTTACGCGTCGAACGCGTGGTGGTGACTAACGAGCAGGTGCTGGGTAAACGTATCCGTGATCTGCACTTTAAAGAACGTTACGACGTGGTGATTTCCCGCCTGAACCGTGCGGGTGTTGAGCTGGTAGCCAGCAGCGACGCCAGCCTGCAATTCGGGGATATCCTCAATCTGGTGGGGCGCCCTTCGTCTATTGATGCCGTTGCCAATGTTGTGGGTAACGCGCAGCAAAAACTGCAGCAAGTGCAGATGCTGCCGGTATTTATCGGTATCGGGCTGGGTGTTCTACTGGGTTCAATCCCGCTGTTCATCCCAGGGTTTCCGGTGGCGTTAAAACTGGGTCTGGCCGGTGGGCCGCTGATTATGGCCTTGATCCTGGGGCGTATTGGCAGCATTGGTAAGCTGTACTGGTTTATGCCTCCCAGCGCTAACCTGGCGCTGCGAGAGTTGGGTATCGTGCTGTTTCTCGCGGTAGTTGGTCTGAAGTCAGGCGGTGATTTTGTCGATACTCTGACGCAGGGCGATGGCCTGAGCTGGGTGGGTTACGGTATTTTCATTACTGCGATTCCGCTGATTACCGTGGGTTTGTTAGCTCGTCTATTTGTCAAAATGAACTACCTGACGCTGTGCGGCATGCTGGCTGGCTCAATGACCGATCCCCCGGCTCTGGCGTTTGCTAATAACCTGCATGCTACCAGCGGGGCGGCAGCGCTCTCCTACGCCACCGTTTATCCGCTGGTTATGTTCCTGAGGATTATCACGCCACAGCTGCTGGCGGTGATCTTCTGGGGATTAGGTTAAAACTGACTTATCCGGCCTGCATCTCCTGTAGGCCGGATAAAACGCAACTCACCATCCGGCATTACAAACACCCTCTCTCTTTCCCATTGTCTCATCACCCGACTCGCCCTCTCGTTTGAGAATCAGGTTCATACTCCTTAACTGTTCCGGTATAACGACCAGACAACAATATTTAAGGAGCTGTCATGAAGATTTCTCGCCTTGGAGAAGCACCGGATTATCGCTTCTCACTGGCAAATGAGCGTACTTTTCTGGCGTGGATCCGCACCGCGCTCGGATTTCTGGCGGCGGGGGTTGGCCTTGATCAACTGGCCCCGGATTTTGCCACGCCGGTCATCCGTGAGGCGCTTGCCTTGTTGCTGTGTCTGTTTGCCGGCGGTCTGGCGATCTACGGCTACCTGCGCTGGCTACGTAATGAAAAGGCGATGCGACTGAAAGAGGACTTGCCCTACACCCACAGCCTGCTGATTATCAGCGTCATGCTGACTATTGTGGCGGTGATTGTCATGACGCTGGTGCTGTATGCCGGATAGCCGCAAATCGCGACGCATCGCTGACCCGGGGTTACAACCGGAGCGGACTTCACTTGCCTGGTTTCGCACGTTGTTGGGCTATGGCGCGTTAATGGCGCTGGCGATTAAGCACAACTGGCACCAGGCGGGAGTGCTGTTCTGGATATCGGTAGTTGTGCTGGTGATAGTGGCGATTATCCTCTGGCGCTACACCCGCAGCCGTAATCTGATGGATGTGAGTCATAGCGATTTTTCTGAATCTCGCGCGGTGCGTGACAAATTTATGATCTCCCTCGCGGTGTTATCCCTCGCAATGCTGTTTGCTGTAACGCATGTTCGCCAACTTATCGTATTTATCGGGAATTTTGCATGACAGGATGTGAGAACATGGATGTTAGTGATGATGTTTTAAACGTGGTGATTGACCATCAGAAGTGTTTACAACCGGTTGAAGTGTACCGTGGTTTGCAACAAGGAAATGTTCGCCTGGTACAATTTATTCCGCTGGTTAAGCACGATGGTTCAGGTCATCTGACAGACGAATCGGTTACGTCTGAGGCGTGGGGCCGATTTTTAATTACGATATTTGATATCTGGGTACGTGAAGATATTAATCAGATATCTATCCAGCTTTTCGATAAAACGCTTCGCCAGTGGTGTGGTCTGACGGCACAGATTGAACGACAGACCATGTCATCAATGAATACGCGTTGCCAGACATGCTCATTGTTTCAGTATTACCACGGTGATTGTCCTGCGTACTGCGAGGAAAATGGAAAGGGCGTGCTGTGTGCAGGCTATCAGGCTTTCTTCAGCCATACCGCACCGCATATGCGCGTGATGCGTGACCTGCTTAAGCAGCATCGCTCACCGATGGAGCTGATGGCGATGCTGCGTTAAGCTCAGCGGTATTTAACGTCCTTTGGCCAGATATTGCGCCATTTCATCTTCCGGGACCATTCCGCCGCCGGTCGCCCACACCAGATGGGTAGCGTTATTGAGCTGATCCGCGCTGAAGCCGTGCATGTGCTGATAGTCAGCAGAGGCGCAAACGTGTTGCGGACCGGCCATCCCTGCCAGCGCTGACGGTTCGAGGCGAATACCTTCTTCCTGCGCCAGCCAGCCCAGCATATCGTACATAGTCTGATCGTCCAGGGTGTACAGACCGTCGAGCAGACGTTCCATTGCCCGGCCAACAAAGCCAGACGCACGGCCGACAGCCAGCCCATCCGCCGCCGTCAGGTTGTCGATGCCAATATCCTGCACGGAAATCGTATCGTGCAGTCCGGTATAAATCCCCAGTAGCATGCACGGTGAATGGGTGGGTTCTGCGAAGAAGCAGTGAACGTTGTCGCCGAAAGCCAGCTTCAGGCCAAACGCCACGCCGCCAGGGCCACCGCCGACGCCGCACGGCAGGTACACAAACAGCGGATGGTCGGCATCCACCACGCGCCCCTGCTGGGCAAACTGCGCCTTCAGACGCTGGCCAGCGACCGCATAGCCTAAAAACAGCGTGCGCGAGTTTTCATCATCGATAAAGAAGCAGTTCGGATCGGACTCTGCCGCCTTACGGCCCTGTTCAACCGCCACGCCGTAATCTTCTTCGTACTCCACGACCGTCACGCCGTGACTGCGCAGTTTGGCTTTTTTCCATGCGCGGGCATCGGCAGACATATGCACCGTCACCTTAAAGCCGATACGGGCGCTCATAATGCCAATCGACATGCCGAGGTTACCGGTGGAGCCTACCGCGATGCTGTACTGGCTGAAGAACTGTTTGAACTCGGGCGAAAGCAGAACGCTGTAATCGTCTTGTGTGGTCAGCAGACCGGCTTCCAGCGCCAGTTTTTCCGCGTGGGTAAGTACTTCATAAATGCCACCACGGGCTTTAATCGAACCAGAAATTGGCAGGTGACTGTCTTTCTTCAGCAGGATTTCGCCATTAATGCGCTGCCCGAACTCTTTTTCCAGCCGCTTTTGCATCGCCGGAATGGCAGCCAGCTCAGATTCAATAATGCCGCCGGTGGCTGCAGTTTCCGGGAATGCCTTTGCCAGGTACGGCGCGAAACGCGTCAGACGGGCGTGGGCATCCTGAACATCGTGTTCAGTCAGGCCAACATACGGTAAACCTTCCGCAAGAGAGGTGGTGCCAGGGTTAAACCAGGTTGTCTCCTTGAGAGCAACCAGATCTTCCACTAAAGGATACTGGGCGATAAGTGTTTGAATGTTTTCCATAGTCAGTCTCTTTGCGCTAGATAATAAAGGAAAGCAGGAATGTGCAAGTCAGTGCAATCACGGACGCGATAAATGTCGCGGTCGTATAGTATTTAAACGTTTCATTCAGGGTGGCACCGCAGTATTGCTTCACCAGCCAGAAGAGGGAATCGGTGACGATCGTGCAGCCAATAGCGCCAGAACCGATAGCAATGGCGATGATCTCCGGGCTAACGTTAGGATAGAGCGGCAGCATCGGTGCCACGATAGCCGTCGCCCCCATCATCGCCACCGTGGCAGAGCCCACTGCAGCGTGCAGGATTAACGCCACCAGCCACGCCAGCAGAATCGGGTGCATATGCATGTTCGAGAGGATCAGCGCGAGGGTATCCGCCAGCCCACTGCTCTTGAGGATAGCGTTGAATGCGCCGCCTGCGCCGATAATCAGCAAAATGTTAGCAATCGAGCCAAAACCATTTTCAGTGTGGGTCAGCAACGCACCCATACCGATGTGCTGACGCAGGCCGAGAATGTAATAGGCCACGAAAACGGCAATAAACATCGCGGTGATCGGGTTACCAATAAACTCCAGTAGCGTATATACCGTGCTGCCTTTCGCCATGTTCAGCTCAGCAACGGTTTTAACCAGCATCAGGCCAATCGGCAGCAGAACGGTAAACAGCGTAGAGCCCAGCGACGGTAGCGTGCTTTCGTCGCGCACTTTGAGGTCAGAAAACTCAGCCGGAACCGGTTTAAACGGCAGACGGTTACCGAGGAGTTTCAGATACAGCGGACCGCCGATAAGCGAAGCCATCAAACCAACCAGTAAGCCGTAGACAATCACGGTGCCAATGTCCGCGCCCAGCTTGTTCGCCACGAACAGGGCTGCCGGATGCGGTGGTACCACGCAGTGCACTGCCATCAGCGCCGTACACAGTGGAATCGCCAGCTTCAGTAATGAAGTATTGGTTTTCTTGGCAATCGAAAAAGCCAGCGGAATCAACAGCACCACGCCGACTTCCACAAACAGCGTGATCCCACAAATCAGCCCGACCAGCACCATAATGACGTCAGCGGAAAGCCAGCGGCAGCGCTGCAGCGTCAGGCCAATGCGTTCGGCCGCGCCGGACACTTCCATCATTTTGCCCAGAATGGTCCCCAGGCCGATAACCGCGGCGAGGAAGCCCAGCGTACCGCCGATGCCACTCTCAATGGCATTGACCATATCCAACGGCCCCATGCCCATCATCGTACCCACGAAGAAGCTGGCTAACAGCAGCGCCAGAAACGGGTGGAATTTGAACTTCACGATGGTCAAAACGATTAGCACGATGCTTATCAGCAGCGTGCTCACAACCCAGATTTGAGAGTGCATAGCTCACCTTGCCCTGTGATTAATATAGGGGTATTGGACAAAAATAAGGCAGGGTCTGACAAACGATATAAATCCCCTTTCACATGAACCAGATTGCATCAAATGAGTGATTTACGTCTAATTGTGCTTGGTTTATGCGATATGGTTCACTCTGAATCACCTTTATGCTGATTTTTGCAGCGAACTTTTTTACACTCCAGCGCATGAATCAGGAGGACAGGAGGTGAGAATGGATCCCCTACGCGAAGTCAGAAACCGGCTGCTTAATGGCTGGCAGTTGTCAAAGCTGTATACGTTTGAAGTGGCGGCCCGGCATCAGTCGTTTGCGCTGGCAGCAGACGAGCTGTCATTGAGTCCCAGCGCCGTCAGCCATCGCATAAATCAGCTTGAAGATGAGCTTGGCATCCAATTATTTGTTCGTTCTCATCGCAAAGTGGAACTCACTCATGAGGGTAAGCGGGTATTTTGGGCGCTGAAGTCGTCGCTGGACACGCTCAACCAGGAGATTCTTGATATTAAGAATCAGGAGCTCTCGGGGACGCTCACCGTTTACTCACGGCCTTCTATCGCCCAGTGCTGGCTGGTTCCGGCGCTCGGCGACTTTACCCGTCGCTACCCGTCAATTTCGCTGACCATGCTGACCGGGAACGACAACGTCAATCTGCAGCGTGCGGGTATCGATCTCGCCATCTATTTTGACGATGCACCCTCCGCGCAGCTCACGCATCACTTCCTGATGGATGAAGAGATCCTCCCGGTATGCAGCCCGGACTATGCTCGCCGCCATGACCTTACCGGTTCGCTGGTGAATTTGCCGCACTGTACCTTGCTGCACGACAGACAGGCGTGGAGTAACGATTCCGGGACCGATGAGTGGCACAGCTGGGCGCAGCATTTTGCGGCGAATTTGCCGACATCGTCGGGGATTGGTTTTGATCGTTCTGATTTAGCAGTGATTGCGGCAATGAACCATATCGGCGTGGCGATGGGCCGAAAACGGCTGGTGCAAAAACGCCTCGACAGCGGAGAATTGATTGCGCCTTTTGGCGATATGGCGCTGAAATGCCATCAACATTACTACATCACTACGCTGCCCGGCAGGCAGTGGCCGAAAATCGAGGCGTTTATTGGCTGGCTACAGGAGCAGGTTAAATAAGCGGGTCGCGAATATTTTTTACGCTTTCGCTCTACACGGAAAGCGAAAAAGCGTGCTAAATACGTGATATCACTCCTGATGATTTGCGTAAGGACGACCGTGTTAAAGCCGATTGTTTCCCTTTTACTGTTGGCCAGCGCCACCGTGTGTGCCGCGCAACCTGCGTTGACGGCGGCGCAGTATGTGCAGCAGCTTGGGGTTGGGATGGACGTAGATTGGGCGCGTACCGATCGGGGCATCCGTGAATTCGATCCGCTGGTGGTGAGGGATTATAAGGCGAAAGGGTTGACCCACGTCCGCATTCGCGTGGCGGGTGAGCCTACGGAGGCGCGGCTCATTCATCTGCGCAAGCTGGTGGAAGCCTGCGAGCAGTATGGCGTGATCCCGATAATCGCCTATCAGGCTGACGAGTATAAAAAAGACCCCAGTGCCAGTAACGAAAAAGAGGTGGTTAACTGGTGGGTGGCGGTGGCGCATTACTTTGGTCAAAGTTCGCCGTTGCTGGGTTTCGACCTGATATACGAACCCTCTGATAAGCTCACCCATAATCAGGCGTCGCTCAATAGGGTGTATGACAAAACCATCCGTACCATCCATGCCATCGATCCACAGCGAATGATATTTATCGCGCCGAAACTGCATGCCGCTCCGGAAGATTTGCCCAACCTAAAGTTGCCGCCGCAAAGTCAGAATACCGTGTTGGCTCAATGGCATATCTTCCCGTGGGGGCCGCTGAAAAATAACGGTAAATACCCGTGGACCTCAGGGACAGCGGCAGAAAAGGCCGCCATTCGCGCCCGTATCAATACCGCCATTCACTGGCAGCAGAAAACCGGTCATGTTAGTTGGGTAGGAGGCTGGTCGCCGGGAGAAACCATCAGGAACGCGCCTTCTGCCTCGCAAATGGCGTTTGCCCGCTTTATGGCTTGCGAGCTGAAGAAAGCGAAAATTCCCTATGCTATCAATGCGGATACGCAGTTCTATGATGGTGAGGAAGGGGCATGGCGTCCGGCGCTGGAGCCGTTGTTGAATACCATGATTGCCCCTGAGTGTGAAAAGCCCGGCGAGAAGCCGGGCCATCATACGCTTAAACCGCCTGCCCCTGATGCGACACGCGTGACGCCAGCGGAAGCCAGCAAACAAAAATCAACAGCCCCATAAGGGTCATCAGCAGGCCCAGACTGGCTTGCCCGGTCTGCGGCAGCATGGCGGAGAACCACGCCAGCACGCCGGAACCAATGTTTTGTAATCCACCAACCAGCGCACCAGCAGTACCGGCCAGGAACGGGAAAGGCTCCATTGCGCCGCTGGTTGCCAGCGGAAACAGCATCCCGGCGCCGAAGAAAAACAGTGCGGCGGGAACCAGCAGCGTCCAGACGTTCATCACGTCGAACAGACCAGGGATCCACATCATCAAACCGGCGACCAGACAGCAGATAACCGACTGCCACATTAGCGTCGAGAAACGCTTATTCGGGCGACCGGCGAACCAGGCACCAAAAAACGCCGCTGGAATGGGTAGAATAAACAGGATACTGACCACCATGCTGCTTAAGCCGAGACGCGCGCCTAACAACACACCGGAACAGGCTTCGAAGACCGCAACGCCCGCCAGGCCGCCGATCAGCATCAGCACGTAACAGGTGAAAGAGCTGTTGCCAAACAGCGTTTTGTAGCTGGCGATAAGCCGTGGACGCGGAGCACCTGCGGGGCGCGTTTCCGGCATCCAGCGCGCCATGCTAAACGTGACGCCTGCGCACAGCACCAGCAGGAAGATGTAACAGGCACGCCAGTTCCACAGGGTATCCAGCATACCGCCAATCAATGGTGCCAGCAGTGGGCTGACAAGAATCCCCATGTTTAACAGGCTATTAGCGTGGCGTAACTGCGTGCCTTCGTACAGGTCGCGCGGTAACGTTCGCGCCATCACACCGCCGACGCCCGTTCCCATCCCCTGTATTGCGCTGGCGATAATCAATACCGTCAGGCTGTGGGTGGTTATGGCGACCAGCGTAGCCAGCATAAAAATGGACATCCCGGCGAGGATCACCGGGCGGCGGCCAACGCGATCGGAAAGTGGGCCGTAAATCAGTTGTGACAGACCGTAGGTCAACAGATAGGCGGCCATCACGCTTTGCACCGCCCCTTCGCGAACGTTCAGTTCACGTGCCATATCAGCAATCGCGGGGATATAAATGGTTTGCGCCATCTGACCTACCGCCACCAGTAATACCAACATCAACAACAAATTGACGCTTCTATGCCTTTTCATTTCGCTGATTACTTTTCAAAAAGTGAAAAAATAAGAATAAGGTGCTGCACTTTCCCGTAAATGCGCGTGGAATCTACCACAACAGAAAAAGAAGGCCAGATAGTGGGCTGGAATGTTTAAACGATGAACGGCAGGAAATGTAAACAAAAAGCGGCAACAAATGTTGCCGGATTGCATCGGGTTTACAGAGGTCATGATAAGCGTAGCAAAACTGCGCCTATGGCAATGCCTCCAGCCGCAACAAGACGTATTCCGGCAACCTTCTCTTTCAGTAGCAGCCACGCGAGCAGCGCGCCAAACAGGATGGAAGTTTCACGCAGCGCAGCGACTACCGCCAACGGAGCCTGAGTCATGGCCCACAGCGCCAGACCGTAAGAACCCATTGTGCCAATTCCGCCAAGAATACCTTTCTTCCACTGCTGTACCAGATAGCGTGACGCTTCCCGGCGTCGGGCAATCATCGCCCAGCCCAGCAGGCAGGAGCCGTTCAGAAAGAAGGTCCACAGCGTATAACCCAGCGCGGTTTCTGATAAACGTACGCCGGTGCCATCAACCAGCGTATATCCGGCGATAAAGCAGGCGTTAATGAGCGCCAGCACAATCCCGCGTTGCGAGCTGCTGCGTCCGTTAAACGCCATGCCGAGGATCGCCAGACAGATCGTGGCAATCCCCACCCAGGCTAGAACAGAGAGGCTATCGCCAAGAAACAGGACGCTGATAATTGCGACCAGCAGCGGCGCTGTGCCGCGCATTAACGGATAGGTCTGGCTCATATCCGAAACCTGATAGGTTTTGGCGACCAGGACGGTATATACAATTTGCAACGCAGTTGAGACGGCTAAAAACGGCAGGCTGGCGGCGGAAGGTTGCGGCGCAAAGGGTAAGCAAATCAATGCCATAATTGCAGCAGAACCGCTGACACCGATCGCTGAGTACAGTTTATCGTTTCCAGCTTTAACAATGGCATTCCAGCTGGCATGCAGCAGCGCGGCGAACAGCAAAATGCAGAAAACAGAAAGCGTCATGGTGGAATTCTTCCCTGAGAATGTCATAAAAACGTAACATATTGGCGCGACACAAGCACCAGGGAGAAGGTGAAAGGGGAGCGGAGTGTTACCCGCCCCCCTTAGGTGCGACTTGAATCTGAATTACTTAACGTATTTCAGAACGGCATCAAGTAGTTGCAGTGCTGCAACAATGAGTTTGAGGATAAGAATAGCGATATCCACGAGGCTCATACGCTCTCCTTTTGGTACAAGGAGCACGGTGCTGACGTACCTCGCCGCTGCCTGTTGCCAGCACCTTTGTTGACATAACACAGTGTGCTCACACGGGGGTTAAGGCGCTGACGGCACCACCCGTTTCAGCCAGGACTTTGATGCGCCGGTTTACGATGCGGCCCCCGCATAACACCTTGCGTACCGAGACATTATAGATAAGTACTGTATAAATTAACAGTATTTTATGGATGTTACGCTATTCATGTTCCATACTCAAAACCATCAAAATTCGTGCCGAAATTGCGTGTTCTTCGCAGAACGCGTATACTTTTTTCGTTGACATAACACAGTGTGTTCGGCGGCTACCAACCGCACAGCACTGAAAAAAACCTCGCTCCGGCGGGGTTTTTTGTTTTTCAGCAATGCACAACGAAATGTGATCATTGACGCATTTTTATGCAGATGAAAATTTTTCCATTGTCACGCTGAAAAACCTGTGTTTGTATAAATCCAGTTAATCAACAAACAGACAGGTCCCTAATGAACCCTTCCATGCTGACTGCGACCCTACTAAAAACTGCGCCATCTCGCGCAGCGGTCGTCGTGCGTGTGGTGGTGGTCGTCGGCAATGCGCCGTAGGGTCCGAATCAACACACGATTCCAAAACCCCGCCGGCGCAAACCGGGCGGGGTTTTTCGTTTCAGAGACCTGCCCGGAGCAAAGGCCCAGAATAAAAGGACTGGAGCATGGCAAGTTCGGGCATAACATCCAAGCGTACGCGTTTTACGGGCGCAGAATTCATCGTTCATTTCCTGGAACGCCAGGGTATTCAGGTTGTTACCGGTATTCCCGGCGGATCGATTCTTCCCGTCTATGACGCCTTAAGTCAAAGCACGCAAATCCGTCATATCCTGGCGCGCCACGAGCAAGGAGCAGGGTTTATCGCGCAGGGAATGGCGAGAACTGATGGCAAACCCGCCGTCTGTATGGCCTGCAGCGGACCGGGCGCAACCAATCTGGTGACCGCCATTGCCGATGCGCGTCTGGATTCCATCCCGCTGGTGTGTATCACCGGGCAGGTTCCGGCTTCAATGATCGGCACCGACGCCTTCCAGGAAGTCGACACCTACGGCATCTCTATCCCCATCACTAAGCACAACTATCTGGTCCGCCATATCAGTGAATTACCGCAGGTCATGAGCGATGCATTCCGCATTGCGCAGTCCGGACGTCCAGGCCCGGTGTGGATAGACATTCCTAAGGATATTCAAACCGCTGTTTTTGACATTGAAGAGATGCCGGAGCCCGCGCAGAAAATGGCGGCACCAGAGTTCAGCCAGGACAGCATTCGCGATGCCGCAGCCATGATTAACGCCGCACAGCGTCCGGTGCTGTACCTCGGCGGCGGCGTGATTAACGCACCTGAGCGCGTGCGCGAACTGGCAGAAAAAGCGACGCTGCCCACCACCATGACCTTAATGGCGCTCGGTATGCTGCCGAAAGCGCATCCGCTGTCGTTAGGCATGCTGGGCATGCACGGTGCGCGTAGTACTAACTTTATTCTGCAAGAAGCGGATTTATTGATTGTTCTGGGCGCACGTTTTGATGACCGGGCGATTGGTAAAACGGAGCAGTTCTGCCCGAACGCCAAAATCATTCACGTAGATATCGACCGCGCGGAACTGGGTAAAATCAAACAACCGCACGTGGCGATTCAGGCGGATGTCGATGAGGTTCTGGCGCAATTGATCCCATTAATTGACGCGCAGCCGCGAGAGTCGTGGCATCAGACGGTGGCCGATTTACAACGTGAATTCCCTTGCACTATTCCGCAGGAAAGCGACCCGCTCAGCCATTATGGATTGATCAACGCCGTGGCTGCCTGCGTAGACGACAGCGCCATTATCACCACCGACGTAGGTCAGCATCAGATGTGGGCGGCACAGGCTTATCCGCTGAACCGTCCGCGTCAGTGGCTGACCTCCGGCGGTCTGGGGACCATGGGCTTTGGCCTGCCAGCGGCAATTGGTGCAGCGCTGGCCAATCCAGACAAAAAAGTGCTGTGCTTCTCCGGCGACGGCAGCCTGATGATGAATATTCAGGAAATGGCGACAGCCAGCGAAAATCAGCTGGATATTAAAATCATCCTGATGAATAACGAAGCGTTGGGTCTTGTATATCAGCAGCAGAGTCTGTTCTATAAGCAGGGTGTTTTTGCCGCGACCTATCCGGGGATGATTAACTTTATGCAGATAGCCGCCGGGTTTGGTCTCGAAACCTGCGATCTGAATAACGAAGCGGACCCACAGGCAGCGTTGCAGGAGATTATTAATCGCCCTGGACCTGCGCTGATTCACGTACGCATCGATGCCGAACAGAAAGTGTACCCGATGGTGCCGCCGGGTGCGGCAAACACAGAAATGGTGGGGGAATAAGCCATGCAACAGCAGACTCATGACAACGTAATCCTGGAACTCACCGTACGCAACCATCCGGGCGTAATGACTCACGTTTGCGGGCTGTTCGCCCGCCGCGCGTTCAACGTAGAAGGCATTCTCTGTCTACCGATTCAGGACAGCGATAAGAGCCGCATCTGGCTACTGGTCAACGACGATCAACGTCTTGAGCAGATGATAAGCCAGATCGACAAGCTGGAAGATGTGGTGAAAGTGGCCCGCAACCAGTCCGATCCGTCGATGTTTAACAAAATCACCGTGTTCTTTGAGTAAGTTAGTCGCCGTCTGAATCCGGGGTGATCACTTTGACAGAGCCGTTCCGGCAGTGGGTTGCGTAATCTGCCGGTAACGGACGGTCGCTTATCAGTACGTCAAAGGTGGAGAGTGGACCAATGCTGGCGGGGGCGACCTCATCGAACAGGGCGTGGCGCGTCAGCAGAATTTTGCGTAATCCGCGTTCCATCGCTTTGCGTTTTGTGGCCAGATCGTCCGGATTGAACCAGCTAACGCCGAAATGCTCATGGACTCCGCTGGCGGAGATAAAGACTTTCCGTGGGTTGAGTGCATCCAGCGGGGAGGGATTGCTGGTGTCGTAAAAGGCGTCACTTTTCGCCCGGTAGGTCCCCCCGCAAAGAATCGCTGTGGCGTTGGGCTTTTCATTTAGCGCTACGAACACCCGGTGCGAGTAGCAAATCCCGGTAAAGGAAATATCGTCCGGGATCATGCTGACCACCAACGGCATTTCCGCACCATTATCAAAAAAGACCAGATCATTTTCACTCACCAGTCCCGCAGCCAGAATGGCAACCGGTAAATCGTCGCGGTGATACTGTTTTTGCGCGGGGAGTGACGCGTTAACGATGGTGGCAGGTTTGTTCACCATCACAATGTAACCACCGAGCAGAGTGAGTGGTAACGGTTCGTCATCCTGACTGAGATCCCGACGAATAGTCATCACGGAAACTTCCAGCATTCGTGCCGCCTCTTTCAGATGGATTCGGTCGGTCTTCTTCAACAATTCCATCAGACGTCGAATACGTTCTTTTTGCTTAGTTTCCATGTGCTTCTCCACGAATCATGTTCCCATGTTCCTTCAGTAACATTTTTGTGTTTCTGAGAACATGGCATTGCCGCATTACTATACGTCTGACTATTCGGAAATAAAAGCGTGTTTTTTCACGTTTTATTGATTATATCCAGTTAACTTTCAGTCAATTGTAAGCAACTTCATCATTTTTAGTGTGATGTGGATGCAACATTTAGCGCAATAAATAAACAATAAAATGATCTTCCAATCGCGATCCTAGTCACAAATGATACGAAAGTAACATGATAATGTTATTTAAATATCATTGTTGTGTGATTGTTTCTGAGAGGTAGTAAAATGGATATCGCGGTTATTGGCTCCAACATGGTGGATCTCATCACCTACATCAACCAGATGCCCAAAGAAGGGGAAACGCTGGAAGCACCGGCGTTCAAAATTGGCTGCGGGGGCAAAGGCGCAAATCAGGCCGTTGCGGCCGCTAAGCTCAATTCTAAAGTGCTGATGCTGACAAAAGTCGGTGATGATATTTTTGCGGATAACACTATTCGCAATCTTGAATCCTGGGGAATTAATACCACCTATGTCGAAAAGGTACCCTGCACCAGCAGCGGTGTCGCACCGATCTTTGTTAATGCGAACTCCAGCAACAGTATTCTGATTATTAAAGGAGCGAACAAATTTCTCTCCCCGGAAGATATCGATCGTGCGGCGGAAGATCTGAAAAAATGTCAGCTTATTGTCCTGCAACTGGAAGTGCAGCTGGAAACCGTTTATCACGCGATTGAATTTGGCAAAAAACACGGTATTGAAGTGTTACTAAATCCCGCCCCTGCATTACGGGAATTAGATATGTCTTATGCCTGTAAATGTGATTTTTTTGTGCCGAATGAAACCGAGTTGGAAATATTAACCGGTATGCCAGTGGATACTTATGACCATATTCGCGCAGCGGCACGTTCTCTGGTTGATAAAGGTCTGAACAATATTATCGTCACCATGGGTGAGAAAGGTGCGCTGTGGATGACACGTGACCAGGAAGTCCATGTTCCAGCGTTTAAAGTGAACGCTGTCGATACCAGTGGCGCAGGAGACGCTTTCATCGGTTGTTTTGCTCACTATTACGTTCAAAGCGGTGATGTGGAAGCCGCCATGAAAAAAGCCGCTCTCTTCGCTGCTTTCAGCGTTACCGGGAAAGGCACTCAATCATCTTATCCAAGCATCGAACAATTTAATGAGTTTCTTACCTTAAACGAATAATACTCCTGCACTGTAAAAGGTAGCACTATGAACGATAAAAACATCATTCAGATGCCTGACGGCTATTTGAATAAGACCCCTCTGTTCCAGTTTATTTTGTTATCCTGTTTATTCCCGTTATGGGGATGCGCAGCCGCATTAAATGATATTCTGATTACGCAATTCAAAAGCGTATTTTCACTCAGCAACTTTGCCTCGGCATTAGTTCAGAGTGCCTTTTATGGCGGTTATTTTTTAATTGCGATTCCAGCATCTCTGGTGATTAAAAAGACCAGTTATAAAGTCGCCATCTTAATGGGGCTGACCCTTTATATCGTTGGGTGTACGCTCTTCTTCCCGGCATCGCACATGGCCACCTACACCATGTTCCTTGCGGCGATTTTCGCGATTGCGATTGGTCTGAGCTTCCTGGAAACAGCAGCCAACACCTACAGCTCAATGATCGGCCCAAAAGCGTATGCCACTTTACGCCTGAACATCAGTCAGACTTTTTATCCTATTGGTGCGGCTGCTGGCATTCTGCTAGGTAAATATCTGGTCTTCTCTGAGGGCGAAAGCCTGGAAAAACAGATGGCCGGGATGAACGCTGAGCAGATCCATAACTTTAAAGTGTTGATGCTGGAAAATACCCTTGAGCCATACAAGTACATGATTATGGTACTGGTTGTGGTGATGGTGTTATTCCTCCTGACTCGCTTCCCTACATGTAAAGTCGCGCAAACCACGAGTCATAAACGCCCGTCAGCGATGGATACACTGCGTTATCTGGCCAGCAATGCCCGTTTCCGTCGTGGAATTGTGGCGCAATTTCTTTATGTGGGGATGCAGGTCGCGGTGTGGTCATTCACCATCCGTCTGGCACTGGAATTAGGTGATATCAACGAGCGCGACGCCTCAACCTTCATGGTCTATAGCTTCGCCTGCTTCTTTATCGGCAAGTTTATCGCCAACATTTTGATGACGCGCTTCAATCCGGAAAAAGTGCTGATTCTCTATTCCATTATTGGTGCGCTGTTCCTCGTCTATGTTGCACTGGCGCCAAGCTTCAGCGCTGTGTATGTCGCAGTGCTGGTGAGTGTCCTGTTTGGACCCTGCTGGGCGACAATCTATGCGGGTACGCTTGATACCGTGGATAACGAGCATACCGAAATGGCAGGTGCCGTCATTGTCATGGCGATTGTCGGTGCGGCGGTGGTTCCGGCGATTCAGGGCTATGTGGCCGATATGTTCCATTCATTGCAACTTTCGTTCCTGGTCTCCATGCTGTGCTTCGTGTACGTCGGTATCTACTTCTGGCGTGAAAGCAAAGTGCGCAACAACCTGGCTGAAGCGACAGTTTCCTGAGGAGAGTGAGCATGACAACACGTATAACGCTGTGGCGGGAACTCTTTGCAGAGCATCCGCGAATCTTACTGAAGAATAGCGACTTCACGGTTACCGCATTTCGTTACGCCAGTGGAGTGGAAGGGCTGAAGGTAGAAAACAGTCGTGGACATCTGGTTATTCTGCCCTGGATGGGGCAGATGATCTGGGATGCTCAGTTTGATGGCCATGACCTGACCATGCGTAACATGTTCAGTCAGCCGAAACCGGCGGCGGAAGTGGTGGCGACCTACGGCTGTTTTGCCTTCCACTCAGGTCTGTTGGCAAATGGCTGCCCATCACCAGAGGATTCACATCCTTTGCACGGTGAAATGGCTTGTGCCGCGATGGATGAAGCCTGGCTGGAGCTGGAGGGTGAGAATTTGCGCGTGGGCGGACGCTATGAGTATGTGATGGGGTTCGGTCATCATTATCAGGCACATCCTGCGGTGGTAATGCACAAAGCGAGTGCGCTGTTTGATATTCAGATGGCGGTTACCAACCTTGCCTCAGTGGCAATGCCGTTGCAGTACATGTGCCATATGAACTATGCCTACGTACCGGAAGCCACCTTCAGCCAGAATATTCCGGATGAGGCCATGAAGCTGCGTGAGTCGATACCCGCGCATGTTAAACCGACTGAGCAGTGGCTGGCGTTTAATCAGCGGATTGTACAGGGCGAGGCTTCTCTGGCGCGGCTCAATGAACCCCATTTTTACGATCCGGAAATTGTCTTCTTTGCTGACCAATTGGACAGGTACACCGATAAGCCAGAATTTAGCATGATCGCGCCTGATGGCACCACATTCGTTACGCGTTTCTCCAGCACGGAGCTGAATTATGTGACGCGTTGGATCCTCTACAACGGCGATCAGCAGGTTGCGGCATTCGCCTTGCCTGCAACCTGTCGACCTGAAGGATTCCTGGCAGCACAACGCAATGGCACCTTGATTGAAATAGAACCGCAGCACACCCGGACATTTACAGTCACAACTGGCATAGCCTGATCGCTCAAGGCTTGAACACCAAAGCACTTATCGTTAAGGTAAGCGCTTTTGCTGGGTGGCGGCATTAATGCCTTATCCGGCCTACAACGGCACCCGCCCGTAGGCCTGATAAGCGTAGCGCCATCAGGCATGCCTTAGCGCCAGGATGAACCCATGATTACCGTTGCCCTTATTGACGACCACCTTATCGTCCGCTCCGGCTTTGCCCAACTGCTGGGGCTGGAATCTGATTTGCAGGTGGTGGCTGAGTTTGGCTCAGGCAGTGAGGCGCTGGCGGGATTACCGGGACGCGGCGTGCAGGTGTGTATCTGCGACATCTCTATGCCTGATATCTCCGGTCTTGAACTGTTAGGCCAGTTGCCAAAAGGAATGGCGATTATCATGCTCTCTGTCCACGACAGCCCGGCACTGGTGGAGCAGGCGCTCAACGCGGGCGCGCGTGGTTTCCTTTCTAAACGTTGTAGCCCGGATGAGCTGATCGCGGCGGTGCATACCGTAGCGACCGGCGGCTGTTACCTGACGCCGGACATCGCCGTCAAACTGGCGGCCGGTCGTCAGGATCCGCTCACCAAACGCGAACGTCAGGTGGCGGAAAAACTGGCGCAAGGTATGGCGGTCAAAGAGATTGCCGCTGAACTGGGTCTGTCGCCGAAAACGGTGCACGTGCATCGCGCCAACCTGATGGAAAAGCTGGGGGTCAGCAACGACGTCGAACTGGCCCGCCGGATGTTTGACGGCTGGCAATGAACACGCTCTGTTCCCGGTTAATCACCGTTGTTGCCTGCTTCTTTATCTTCTCTGCCGCGTGGTTTTGCCTGTGGAGCATCAGCCTGCATCTGGTTGAGCGTCCGGAGCTGGCGGTACTGCTGTTTCCGTTTGGTCTGCGTTTGGGGTTGATGCTGCAATGTCCGCGCGGCTACTGGCCGGTGCTGCTGGGTGCGGAATGGCTGCTTCTTTTCTGGCTGGCGCAGGAAGTGGCGCTGGCCCATTTACCACTTTTGATGATCGGCAGCTTCCTCACGTTACTTCCGGTGATGTTGATTTCGCGATACCGCCATCAGCGCGACTGGCGCACGCTGCTGTTGCAGGGCGCGGCGCTTACGGCGGCGGCATTGCTGCAATCGCTGCCCTGGCTTGGGCAAGGCGAACAGGCGTGGAACGCGCTGCTGCTGACGCTCACCGGCGGATTAACGCTGGCGCCGATCTGCCTGGTGTTCTGGCACTATCTGACCAGCACGACCTGGCTGCCGCTGGGCCCGGCGGTGGTGTCGCAGCCGGTGAACTGGCGCGGGCGGCATCTGGTCTGGTACCTGCTGCTGTTTAGCGTCAGCCTGTGGCTACAGCTCGGGTTACCCGCCGAGCTTTCGCGCTTCACGCCGTTTTGCCTCGCGTTGCCGATCATTGCGCTGGCCTGGCACTACGGCTGGCAGGGGGCACTGATTGCGACGCTGATGAACGCCATCGCGCTGATTGCCAGCCAGACCTGGCACGATCATCCCGTCGATCTGTTGCTCTCGCTGCTGGTGCAAAGCCTGACCGGGCTGCTGCTCGGCGCGGGTATTCAGCGTCTGCGCGAACTTAACCAGTCGCTGCAAAATGAATTAGCACGCAACCATCGTCTGGCGGAACGCCTGCTGGAGACCGAGGAGAGCGTGCGCCGTGATGTGGCGCGCGAGCTGCACGATGATATCGGCCAGACCATCACCGCCATTCGCACTCAGGCGGGCATTGTCCAGCGGCTGGCGCCGGAAAACGCAGGGGTGAAGCGCAGCGGGGCGCACATCGAACAACTTTCTCTCGGCGTGTACGATTCGGTGCGTCGCTTGTTAGGCCGACTGCGACCACGTCAACTGGACGATCTCACGCTGGAGCAGGCCATCCGCTCACTGATGCGCGAAATGGAGCTGGAAAGCCGTGGCATCGTCAGCCATCTCGACTGGCGAATTGATGAATCTGCACTTAGCGAAAGCCAGCGGGTGACGCTGTTTCGCGTCTGTCAGGAAGGGCTGAACAACATCGTTAAGCACGCCAACGCCAGCGCGGTGACGCTTCAGGGCTGGCAACATGATGAACGGCTAATGCTGGTGATTGAGGACGACGGCAGCGGCCTGCCGCCGGGGTCGAATCAACAGGGATTTGGCCTTACGGGGATGCGTGAACGCATAACTGCCCTCGGCGGATCGCTCTCGATTTCCTGTACGCACGGCACGCGGGTCAGCGTGTCGTTACCCCAGCGATATGTGTAAGGCGCGGACATGTTTTCGTTTTTAAAAGCCCCGGCCAGTGCGCCGATCATTACTGATAAGCGTGAAGTGGATGCCCGTTACCGCTACTGGCGGCGGCATATCCTGACCACCATCTGGCTCGGCTACGCGCTGTTCTATTTCACACGCAAGAGCTTCAATGCCGCCGTACCGGATATCCTCACCAGCGGCGTGCTGACTCGCAGCGATATTGGGCTGCTGGCGACGCTGTTTTACATCACCTACGGCCTGTCGAAGTTTGTTTCCGGTATCGTCAGCGACAGATCCAACGCTCGCTATTTTATGGGCATCGGGTTGATTGCCACCGGCGTGGTAAACATTCTGTTTGGATTTTCCACCTCGCTATGGGCCTTTGCGGTGCTGTGGGCGCTGAACGCCTTTTTCCAGGGCTGGGGATCGCCGGTCTGCGCGCGTTTATTGACCGCGTGGTATTCGCGTACCGAGCGCGGCGGCTGGTGGGCGCTATGGAACACCGCGCACAACGTCGGCGGGGCGCTGATCCCTATCGTGATGGCGGCAACAGCGCTGCACTACGGCTGGCGCGCCGGGATGATGATCGCTGGGCTGCTGGCGATTGTGGTGGGGATTTTTCTCTGCTGGCGGCTGCGAGACAGGCCGCAGGCGATTGGTCTGCCGCCGATTGGCGACTGGCGGCATGACGAACTGGAAATTGCCCAACAGCAGGAAGGTGCTGGGCTGAGCCGCAAAGAGATCCTCACCCGCTATGTGCTGCTGAATCCTTATATCTGGCTGCTGTCACTGTGTTATGTGCTGGTGTACGTGGTCCGTGCCGCGATTAATGACTGGGGCAATCTGTACATGTCGGAGACGCTCGGCGTGGATCTGGTGACCGCCAATACCGCCGTGACGATGTTTGAACTGGGTGGATTTATCGGTGCGCTGGTGGCGGGTTGGGGTTCGGACAAGCTGTTTAACGGTAACCGCGGTCCAATGAACCTGATTTTTGCCGCCGGAATTTTGCTCTCAGTTGGCTCGCTGTGGCTGATGCCGTTCGCCAGCTACGTGATGCAGGCAGCGTGCTTTTTCACCACTGGATTCTTCGTCTTCGGCCCACAGATGCTGATCGGCATGGCGGCGGCGGAATGTTCGCATAAAGATGCGGCGGGCGCGGCAACCGGTTTTGTTGGGCTGTTTGCCTATCTGGGTGCATCGCTCTCCGGCTGGCCGCTGGCGAAGGTGATGGAGGTCTGGCACTGGACCGGATTCTTTGTGGTGATCGCTATTGCGGCGGGGATTTCCGCGTTGTTGCTGCTGCCATTTTTAAACGCCCAGGCCCCGCGCGATCTCAACGAAGCGTGATGTACCTCACCTTTTTGCCCTGAGTGGGGCAAAACTAAGAAATTTTCCCGGTTTCACCTGGACGCTGTCTCAGGCGCGTCTTCCGGCTGATTTTTACAATGCCTGCCATTCGCAGGTATAAAAATTAGCTCGGGAGTGTCAAATGCTGGCCTTTCTAAACCAGGTGCGCAAGCCGACCCTGGATCTGCCGCTCGAAGCGCGGCGCAAAATGTGGTTCAAACCGTTCATGCAGTCGTACCTGGTGGTTTTCATCGGCTACCTGACCATGTACCTGATCCGCAAGAACTTTAACATCGCGCAGAACGACATGATCTCCACCTACGGGTTGAGCATGACGCAGTTGGGGATGATTGGCCTCGGCTTCTCCATCACCTACGGCGTGGGTAAAACGCTGGTCTCCTACTATGCTGACGGCAAGAACACCAAGCAGTTCCTGCCGTTTATGCTGATCCTCTCCGCCATCTGTATGCTCGGCTTCAGCGCCAGCATGGGCGCGGGGTCGACCAGCCTGTTCCTGATGATTGCTTTCTACGCCCTGAGCGGCTTCTTCCAGAGTACCGGCGGTTCGTGCAGCTATTCGACCATTACCAAGTGGACGCCCCGGCGTAAGCGCGGCACCTTCCTCGGCTTTTGGAATATTTCCCACAACCTCGGCGGCGCGGGCGCGGCGGGCGTGGCGCTGTTTGGTGCCAACTACCTGTTCGACGGTCACGTCATCGGTATGTTTATCTTCCCGTCGATTATTGCTCTGATTGTTGGCTTTATCGGCCTGCGCTACGGCAGCGACTCCCCGGAATCTTATGGCCTCGGTAAAGCCGAAGAGCTATTCGGTGAGGAGATCAGTGAAGAAGACAAAGAAACCGAAGAAAACGAGATGACCAAATGGCAGATCTTTGTTGAGTACGTGCTGAAAAACAAAGTGATCTGGCTGTTATGTTTCTCGAACATCTTCCTATACGTAGTGCGTATCGGTATCGACCAGTGGTCCACCGTCTACGCTTTCCAGGAGCTGAAGCTCTCCAAAGAAGTGGCGATTCAGGGCTTTACCCTGTTTGAAGTGGGCGCCCTGGTTGGCACGTTGATGTGGGGTTGGCTCTCCGACCTGGCAAACGGTCGTCGTGCGCTGGTGGCCTGTGTAGCGCTGGCGTTGATTATAGCCACCCTGGGCGTTTATCAGCACGCCAGCAACCAGTACGTTTATCTGGCTTCGCTGTTTGCGCTGGGCTTCCTGGTGTTTGGTCCACAGCTGTTAATCGGCGTTGCGGCAGTCGGATTTGTGCCGAAAAAAGCGATCGGCGCAGCCGATGGGATTAAAGGCACTTTCGCTTATCTGATTGGTGACAGCTTCGCCAAGCTCGGTCTGGGGATGATTGCCGACGGCACGCCGATTTTCGGGCTGACCGGCTGGGCGGGCACTTTCGCCGCGCTGGATGCTGCCGCCATCGGTTGTATCTGTCTGATGGCCATCGTGGCCGTGTTTGAAGAACGTAAAATTCGCCGCGAGAAAAAGATTCAACAATTGAAAGTAGCTTAAGTTAAGTGTGCATTGGTAACTTTTGCCCGCCTTAATGGCGGGCTTTTTTATTCCTCGTAACCCGTCCTGAACAGCGTTAACACGTTCAGTCGTCGACAGAGGTGAATTTGCCGCTATGATGGGCGTCCTGTCTGGTAATGGATGTTCGCATGATTTGGATAATGCTGGCCACGCTGGTGGTTGTTTTTGTGGTGGGATTTCGGGTGCTAACGTCCGGGTCGCGGCGGGCAATTCGCCGTCTGAGCGAGCGACTGAACATTGATGTCGTGCCGGTAGAATCGATGATCGATCAGATGGGAAAAGTACAGGGTGAGGCTTTTTTACAGTACCTCCACCGTCCTGATGAATCGCATCTACAAAATGCTGCCCAGGTGCTGTTGATCTGGCAAATCGTTATTGTCGACGGCAGTGAGCAGAACCTGTTGCAATGGCACCGCTGGCTGCAAAAGGCCCGGTTGGCTGCACCGATTACCGACGCGAAGGTGCGTTTGGCGCTCGGTTTTCTACGCGAGATGGAGCCGGATATGCAGGAGCTTAATGCGTTCCAGATGCGCTATAACGCCTTTTTCCAGCCTGAAGATGGTGTGCACTGGCTGCACTGATAGTCCTCTTGATGGCGCAACGCTTATCAGGCCTAACGCAGTGTCCCATCGTAGGCCGGATAAGACGACGTCGCCATCCGGCTATAAACAGTTGCTGAAACGTTAAATACGTCACAAATTTAATGTTACACTGCGTAACTTTTCTACAATAACCCCACGCAGGTAACAAAATGAGTGAAGCTGTTGAACAAAAATCCCGCGCTGAGGCAAATTCCCGCCCGAACTGGTCGGCGGTATTTGCCGTGGCGTTCTGCGTTGCCTGCCTGATAACCGTTGAATTTCTCCCCGTTAGCCTGTTAACGCCGATGGCGCAGGATTTGGGGATTTCTGAAGGCGTGGCCGGACAATCGGTGACCGTGACGGCATTTGTCGCCATGTTCGCCAGCCTGTTTGTGACGCAAATTATTCAGGCGACCGATCGTCGCTATGTGGTGATCCTGTTTTCGGTGCTACTGACGCTTTCCTGTCTGCTGGTTTCCTTTGCCAATTCTTTTTCGCTGCTGCTCGTTGGCCGCGCTTGCCTCGGTCTGGCGCTTGGCGGCTTCTGGGCGATGTCGGCGTCGCTGACCATGCGTCTGGTTCCTGCACGTACGGTGCCGAAAGCGCTGTCGGTTATTTTTGGCGCGGTCTCTATTGCGCTGGTAATTGCCGCGCCGCTGGGGAGCTTTTTGGGCGGTATTATCGGCTGGCGTAACGTGTTTAATGCGGCGGCGGTAATGGGCGTGCTGTGCACGATTTGGGTGGTGAGAGCGTTGCCTTCGCTGCCTGGTGAACCTTCGCATCAGAAACAAAACATGTTCAGCCTGTTGCAGCGTCCAGGGGTGATGGCCGGGATGATTGCCATCTTCATGTCCTTTGCCGGGCAGTTCGCCTTCTTTACCTATATTCGCCCGATCTATATGAATCTGGCGGGCTTTGACGTTGATGGCCTGACGCTGGTGCTGCTGAGCTTCGGTATTGCCAGTTTTGTTGGTACGTCGTTCTCGTCGATGATTTTGAAGCGTTCGGTCAAACTGGCGTTAGCCGGTGCGCCACTGGTGCTGGCGCTCAGTGCGCTGGTCCTGATCCTGTGGGGCAGCGACAAAGTGGTCGCGGCGGGTATTGCGATTATTTGGGGGCTGTTGTTTGCGCTGGTACCGGTGGGCTGGTCGACGTGGATCACCCGTTCGCTTGCTGATCAGGCAGAAAAAGCCGGATCCGTCCAGGTCGCCGTGATCCAACTTGCCAATACCTGCGGGGCTGCGGTGGGAGGCTATGCGCTCGATACCCTCGGACTGCTGTCACCTCTGATGATTTCCGGCAGCCTGATGCTGCTGACGGCGCTTCTGGTGGCAGCAAAAGTTCGCATAAAAGATATGCAATAAACTAAAACACGGTATGCCGGATCGCTATCCGGCATCCTGGTAGGTTTTAATTAAAACCATTATTTTCGGTGGTCTGGGCAAACCATTCGCCGCTCTTTTTCACCGTGCGTTTTTGCGTTGCTAAATCTAACTGAACAAAACCGTAGCGGTTTTTATATCCGTTGAGCCATGACCAGTTATCAATAAAGGTCCACATATGGTAGCCAAGACAATTACAGCCTTCGCTAATGCCTTTATGTAGCCATTTAAGATGCTCAGAAACAAATTCAATACGGTAGCTGTCGTTGATTTGCTCTTGCTGAATAAAACGCTGCTCATTCTCGACACCCATACCGTTTTCAGAAATAAAACAGCGCGGGTTGCCATAATTATCACGCAGATTGGTAATAATATCGTAAATACCCGGCTCATAAATTTCCCAGCCACGGTAGGGGTTCATTTTCCGCCCCGGCATTTCGTAATAATCAAACAGCCACTCCGGCATAAACGGTGCATCCGGGTTGACGGCGCTATCGCGGCATTTCACGCGACGCGGCTGATAGTAGTTGATGCCGAGCAGGTCGATTTTTCCCTCGGCGATTAACTGGCTGTCGCCTGGCTGGCATGCCGGTAATTGATCGTACCCTTTCAGCAGTTCAACCAGATCCGCCGGATATTCACCCTTCAGCACCGGGTCAAGGAAACTGCGGTTAAACAGCAGATCCGCATAGTGTGCGGCTTTCACATCCGCCGGATTTTGTGAGCGCGGGTAGGAAGGCGTTAAATTCAGTACCACGCCGATTTCACCGTCATGGTTTGCGGCACGATATGCCCGAACCGCCGTCGAATGCGCCAGTATGGTGTGATACGCCACGGTAGCTGCACGTTTGAAATCCACCACATTAGGGTAATGGAAGTCATACAGATAGCCGCCTTCAACCGGGACAATTGGCTCGTTAAAGGTAAACCAGTGCTTAACCCGGTTGCCGAACAATGTAAAACACGTTTGTGCATAGCGGCCAAACGCCTCGACCACTTCACGGTTTTCCCAGCCGCCTTTCTCCTGCATCACCATCGGCATGTCGAAGTGGAACAGGGTGATAAATGGCGTAATGCCTTGTGCCAGCAGCTCGTCGATGACGTTGTTATAGAACTCGACGGCTTCAGGATTAACCTCGCCGGTACCGTCCGGGATCAGGCGCGACCAGCTCAGAGACGTACGGAAGCTGTTGTGCTTCAGTTGTTTGAGCAGTGCAATGTCCTGTTTCCAGTGCTGATAAAAGGTTGAGGTGTTTGCCGGGCCAACGCCCTGATGGAAACGACCTGGCTGACGATCGAACCACACGTCCCACGTGGTCTGGCTTTTGCCGCCGTTCAGGCTATCCCCTTCGGTTTGCAGGGCCGAGCAGGCACTGCCCCACCAGAAGTTTTCTGGAAAACGGTATCGCATTGTTGTTGCTCCATTGCTATTTATACGTTCTGGAAACAATACGTGTTTTTGCGATACAGAAACCGGTTACAGTACTCATTTCTCAACCAAATGCCTATAAATCCGGGCATTCAACTTTGCCAAGCGCTTCCCAGTAGTTGTTCTGATTGTTTCTTTGAATTGCCAGAATGGCTTCGCGGATGTGCTGCTGATTACGCGTATCAGCCATAATCGTTTTTTCCCACACCTCATCAGATGGCGACCCTTGCGGGGTGCAAATCTTACGTAAATCCTTCATAACGGTATTCTTTTCGTGTACAGCCTGCAGACTGCCATAAGCCGAGTCGGCTTGCGCCAGACCGGGTAGCGTGAAAAGGACGGCAATAATCGGAAAAATGACTCGTTTCATGATAATAATCCTTGTTGTCTATGCGCATCATCTCAAGAGTAAGTGTAGACGGCATACGACTCACTCATCACCCTGTGTTAATGTCTAAAAATAAATCAGCCAGAAATTGTAGTTATTTCAGGAGGATAGGATGCAAATACAGATTACAGATACGATTACCGAAGACGATCAAAATGCCCTACTTGCCGGATTGCGCGCTTACAACCGGCAGTTTCTTAGAACCACCAATTTTGGCGACCTGGCGGTGTACTGGCGCGATGAGCGCAATGACATTCTGGGTGGGCTGATCGGCAAAATCAAAGGCGAATGGCTGTGCATTGATTTTCTGTGGATGCATGACTCGCTGCGCAAAGGCGGTTACGGCACAAAATTGATGCAGGCCGCAGAACAGACGGCGCGTGAGAGAGGATGCCTGCATGCGCTGGTGGATACCATGAGTTTCCAGGCGCTGCCGTTTTATCAGAAAAACGGCTATCAGCTGCAAATGACCCTCGATAACTTCCCGGAAACCGGTTCCGCGCGCCATTATTTGTCGAAAACGTTTTGATGACCGGAAGGTCTGGATGCCGCCTCACTTTCTTGCGCAGCAGAATAGTGTATGTTCTGAACAATCATTTATTTCTTAAGCGGTAAAGAGATGAGACGGATTGAGATAATACTGGGAGAGCTGGAACGGCTGACGCGAGGCCTGAATCTTGCCCATCTGGCGCAGGAAACGGCGTTCACAGCGGAGGCCATCGGCTTTAACCTCGGGCTGGCGCGCAACTCAGTCAGTAAAGATCTCAATCAGCTCTGGAACGACGGCCTGGCGATTAAAAGCCGCGGGCGCCCGGTATTCTTTCTGCATCGTCAGGCGATTGAAACGCTGCTGGGGCGCAAACTGGATGAGTCCGAGCGTGAAGTGCAAACCGTTGCCGACCTGTTGCCTGTTCAGGAAAACCAGGCGACAGACGATCCCTTTTCCAGCCTGATTGGTTACGATCGCAGCCTGCGCGATGCGGTGGAAAAAGGCCGCGCGGCGGTGTTGTATCCCCACGGGCTACATGTTCTGCTGACCGGTCCCTCCGGCGTGGGTAAAACCTTTTTTGCCGAACTGATGCACCGTTTCGCCTGCGAACGTGCAGCGGGAACGCCTCCACCGCTGGTCTATTTCAACTGCGCGGAATACGCGCATAACCCGGAACTGCTCTCATCGCACCTGTTTGGTCATCGACAGGGAGCGTTTACCGGTGCAAACGAGAATAAACCCGGTCTGGTCGAACAGGCTGATGGCGGCTATCTCCTGCTCGATGAAGTGCATCGTCTGCCGTATGAAGGTCAGGAAAAGCTGTTCTCTATTCTCGACAAAGGTGAATACCGGCCGCTGGGTTCAAGCGCCGTGGCGCGTTCAATCTCGGTTCGCCTGATATGTGCGACCACCGAACCGGTAAGTTCGGCGTTGCTGCGCACTTTCCAGCGACGTATTCAGGTATGTATCGATCTCCCCGGCATTCGCCAGCGTTCGGTGGAAGAGCAGGTTGAGCTGATCGTTGGTTTCTTACAGCGTGAGAGCCGCAAAATCGAGCGTACGATAAGCATCGACCGTACCCTGCTGCTCTGGCTGCTGAACAAGCCGCTGGAAGGCAATATTGGTCAGCTCAAGAGCGACATTCAGTTTCTCTGCGCCCAGGCCTGGGCCTCGGGGATGACGGAGCACAGCGATACGCTACAGCTGGATAAACGTCTGACCGAGATCCCCTTTAACGCCACGCCGGAACAACGTCTGTTGGTTGGAGCGCTGTTCGAAGGCAAAGAGCACCTGAGCATTGATGCCCGCACGCTGCCCGCACTGAAAAATTCGCTGGCCACCGGAGCTGAAATTGAAGAGAGCGATCTCTTTTACAGCTTCCTGACCCGGGAATACATCAACCTGCGTAACAGCAACGTACCGCCAGCCGAAACGCTGGCAATCCTCAAAAACAAACTCAGCTCGATTTTTGAATATGGTCTCTATAGCCGCGACAGTGTGGCGCATCCCCCGCGCTATGGCGATCAGATTGAAGAGCGGGTCACGCTGCTGATCGGCTGCGTTGAGCAGGTGCTTGGCTTCACGCTGCCGGAAAATCTGGTTAACCCGCTGCGCAAACACTTTCTGGCGCTGATTGGCTACGTGCAGCGCGGCCTTATTCCGCAACTTTATTCTTCCAGCCTGATACTTGATCGCTGCAAAGATGAATACGAAAACGCCACGCTGTTATGCCGAAAAATCAATGAACTGCTGCATATTCAGTGTCCGGCGACAGAGGTGGTCTGGCTGTGCCTGTTCCTCAAAGAGTGCCGTCATTACCGCCAACGGATTGACGCCAGTCCTGACTGCGGGGTGATTTTGATTGCCCACGGTGCGACGACCGCCACAAGCCAGGCGCAGTACGTGAATCGCGTGCTGGAGCGCGAGGTGTTCAGCGCTATCGATATGCCTTTCGAGCAGTCGGTGCATGACACGCTGGAAGCCCTGACGCAGATGATCCAGACCCGGCAATATCGCCGATTGATCCTGATGGTGGATATTGGCTCGCTGGTCCATTTTGGCAGCACGATCAGCAAATTATTTCAGATAGACGTTCTGCTGATGCCCAATATCACGCTCACCAGCCTGCTGGAGATTGGGCTGGATTTAAGCTACGAAACCAGTGATTTGCCGCAGCTGGCGGCATTGATGCAGAGCAAAAATATACCCTGTCAGCTCTGTACGCCGCAGCAGGAAAACAGCGGTAAAGTGCTGGTTATCTCTTGCATCACCGGGATGGGAACGGCAGAAAAAATCAAAAAGGTGCTGGAAGAGAGCTTCGGCGAACTGATGTCGCAGGACACACGGATGGTGATCCTCGATTACAACGAAGTTCGCAGCCTGGATCGTGTTCAGCAAGCGATTAACGCCACTGAGCGTCTGGCTGGCATAGTGGGTACTTTCCAGCCGGGACTGCCGGATATTCCGTTTATCTCGCTCGAGGAGTTGTTCTCTGAGCAAGGCCCCGAGCTGGTGCTCAGCCTGCTGACGCCGGATCTCTCCAGCAGCGAGCGCCGACTGGAAATGGAGCGCAGCGCGATGCGCTTTATCAGCGCGTTGACCATGGAGAGCATCATTAACCATATTTCGGTGCTCAACCCGCAGCGTATTTTGAAAGAGATGGAAGGCGTGTTGAATCATCTGACCACCGCGCTTTCGCTCAAACCGAGCCGTCAGGTGACACTGCGCTTCCTGATCCACTGCTGCTGTATGGTCGAGCGTATCGTGATTAACCGCAAACCGTTACAGATGGCGCTGGAGAACAAGCCGGATCTGGATATTCGCGCCTTTAGTGTCATTAAATCTGCTTTCCTGCCGATTGAAGAGGCCTATGCCATTCGCTTATCGGACGCGGAATATTTTTATATCTACGAATTGCTGTATAGCTAATCCCAAGACTTGCGGGGCTTTGCGCCCCGCCAGCACCCACAACTCCCCCGCGTGACACAAATTCTGGCACAGCCTTTGCTCTGTTTACCTATGTCTATGTAATCGAGCCAGGAGGCCATTTTGACTACCACTGAATCCTTGCCCCAGATCCTGCTGCTGACCCATGGCGGCTGGGGGCAACAGCTTTGCAACAGCCTGCGCATGGTGATGGGTGAAATCAAAGGCGTGACGGAAATTGCGCTGATGCCCGTTGATACGCTCGGCGAATTTTATCAGCGCGTCGAAGCCGTAGTGAAAGCTATGCCGGAAGGCTCACTGATCCTGACCGATTTTATTGGCGGCACCACGTCTAACGTGGCGGCACGGCTGAGTGCCGATTACCCGGTGGCAGTGATTTCCGGGCTCAACGCCTCTTTGTTACTGGAGGCGCTCGACAAACGCGAGCATGGCCAATTGACCACCTGCGTGGCCGATCTGGTCGAGGCCGGGCGTAGCAGCTGCATGGACGTTGTTGCCCACGTACGTCAATTACAACAATCACAATAAGGAATAAACATCATGGCAAACATCGTCTTATGTCGTATTGATAGCCGTCTGATTCATGGACAAGTGGTGACCAAATGGGTTGGGCAATCTCAGGCAAACCGGATTGCGGTGGTCAGCGATGAACTGGATGCCGATCCGTTTATGAAAAACATCTACCTGATGGCCGCGCCGCCGAACATCAAAGTGGATTGTTTCGGTAACCAAAGTTTTGCGGCTGCCTGGAAAGAAAACCAGCTTGGTGACGGCAAAGTGCTGGTGCTTTTCCCCTCTCTGGCTGCGGTTCAGGAAGCGGTTCAGTTGGGATTTGATGTCACCACCATTCAGGTCGGTGGGCTGGGCGGTGGGCCAAACCGCAAAGCAGTATTCCAGAACATTACGCTGGATGAAAAAGACGTCGGCATTCTGAGCGACCTGAAAAATCGTGGGATTCAGGTGTTCTTCCAGACTATCCCGGAAGATAAGCCGCAGTCGCTGGACGATATCCTGAAAAAATTCTAATTCTTTGATAACAGGGTACTTAATTATGGATACTTTAGTCTTCGCAAGCCTGATGGGGTTGTATTACTGGTTTGCCCGATTACGCCTTGGCTACACTTTCTCCGCCATGCTGCTACAGCCAGTGGTGATTGCCGTATTCGTTGGTCTGCTGTTAGGCAACATGGAAACGGCGATGATCATCGGTGCAGGTATGCAGCTGGTTTATCTCGGCGTGACCTCCACGCCAGGCGGCAACGTCCCGTCGGATCCGGCGCTGGCTGCCTGCATTTCAATTCCGATCGCCGTGAAGGCCGGAATGGACCCGAACCTGGCTATCGCACTGGCGATCCCTTTTGGCGTTATCGGCGTGTTCCTCGACCAGTTGCGCCGCACGCTAAACGCAGCGTGGGTACATATGGCCGACAAGCATGCGGAAACGGCAAACATGGCGGGCATTATGCGCTGTGCGTTCCTCTACCCGGCGTTGCTCGGACTGGTACTGCGTTTCCCGGTGGTCTTCGCCGCCAACTATTTTGGTCAGGACGTTGTGGAAAGCTTCCTTAAGCTGATGCCGCACTGGCTGACGCACTCCTTTGAAATTATGGGCGGCATTCTGCCGGCGCTGGGCTTCGCCATCACCATTATGGTGATCGGTAAAAAGAGCCTGTTGCCATGGTTTATCGGCGGTTTCTTTGCGGTGCTGTACCTGAAGGTAGACATCATGGCGATGGCAATCTTTGGTACCTGCGTGGCGTTCCTGATTAAAGGTCTGGCGAAAAATGAAGGAGCAGCATGATGAGCAGCGACGTAATGCAGCATGAACTGGTGGAGCGCGCGCGCGAAAGCGGCACGCTGACCAAAGCAGACATCACCAAAGCCTGGTTTATCTACTGGCTGGGCGCGGAAGTTTCCAGCTCCTATGAGCGTTTGCAAAGCCTGATTTTCTGCGCCTCGATGACGCCGATCATCAAAAAACTCTACCCGCAAAAAGAAGAGCAGGTGGAAGCGCTGAAACGCCATTTGAACTTCTTCAACTCGGAGCAGACGTTCGGGGCGGTGATTCAGGGGATCTCCATTGCGATGGAGGAACAGAAAACCCGCGGCGAGCCGATCAGCGACGCCTCAATTACCGGGATTAAAACCGGGTTGATGGGACCACTGGCCGGGATGGGGGACTCCATCATCTGGGCCGCCGTGATGCCGCTGTTAATTGCGATTTTCATCCCTTTCGCGGCCAATGGCAGCGCAATGGGCGGAATTGTACCGTTAATTCTTTATCCAGCCATTACGCTGGCAATCAGCTACGGTATGGTTCACAAAGGCTATACGCTGGGGCGTGACTCGATAATTGGCCTGCTGCAGGGAGGGCGAATAAAGGAACTTATCTACGGCGCGAACGTGCTGGGCCTGATCATGATGGGCGCGCTTTCTGCAAGCTACGTCAAGATCACCACGCCATTAAAACTCAGTGCCCTGAAAGGTTCTGAAGTGGTGGTTCAGCAAATTCTCGACTCTATTGCCCCCGGTCTGTTGCCGCTGGCGGCGGTGTTCGCCATCTATTTCTATCTGGTGAAGAAAGGGCCGCGTTACACAACGATTTTACTGTCGATTGTCGCGCTCAGCGTGGTCTGTTCGCTGCTGGGAGTGCTGTAAGCCATGACACAGAATATCTACCAACAATTGGGGCTAAAACAGGTCATTAACGCCTGCGGCAAGATGACGATTCTGGGTGTTTCCAGCGTAGCGCCGGAAGTAATGCAGGCCACCGCACGGGCTGCTTCAGCCTTTGTTGAAATTGATCGGCTGGTGGACAGAACTGGAGAACTGGTTTCCCGCTACACCGGGGCTGAAGACAGCTATGTCACCTCCTGTGCATCGGCGGGTATTGCTATCGCTGTTGCCGCCGCCATTACCCGTGGTGACCAGGCGCGAGTCACGCTGATGCCGGACAGCGCAGGAATGGCCAATGAAGTGGTCATGCTGCGCGGGCATAACGTTGACTACGGTGCGCCCATCACCAGCGCCATCCGTTTGGGCGGCGGGCGGGTGGTGGAGGTTGGCTCAAGTAATCTGGCGGCCCGCTGGCAGCTGGAGAGCGCGATTACCGATAGCACCGCCGCGCTGCTGTACGTGAAATCGCACCACTGCGTGCAGAAAGGCATGTTGAGCATCGCGGATTTTGTGCTGGTCGCGCAGGTTCACAACCTGCCGCTGATTGTCGATGCCGCCGCCGAGGAAGATTTGCACGCTTGGGTAGCAAGCGGAGCGGATATGGTGGTCTACAGCGGGGCAAAAGCTTTTAACGCGCCGACCTCCGGATTTATCACCGGGAAGAAACAGTGGATTGCCGCGTGTAAAGCGCAGCACCACGGCATTGCCCGGGCGATGAAAATCGGCAAAGAGAATATGGTTGGGTTGGTTTATGCCCTGGAAAACTACCATCAGGGACAAACCGTAGTCACTGCCGAAGCGCTCCGCCCCGTGGCGCAGGCGATTTCAGAGATTCGCGGACTGGATGCGGATATCGAGCAGGATGAGGCCGGACGCGCCATCTGGCGGATTCGAATTCGGGTGAATGCGCAGGTGCTGGGAATGGATGCTTACGCCGTAGAAGCGCAACTGCGAGAGGGTGATATAGCGATCTACGCTCGCCGTTACAACCTTCATCAGGGCGTCTTTAGCCTTGACCCGCGTACGGTAGCAGAAGGGGAAATGGCGCTGATCGTGGCCCGATTAAAGGAGATTGCAGAACATGCAGCACATTAATTTTTATCGTAATAAAGTGGCCATTAACGTGCTGGCGAAGGATATCGCCAATGCGCGGGAAATCTATGATGCTGCCGAAGGCCACGCGGTGATCGGCATTCTTTCGGCGCAGTTTTCCTCGGTTGAGGAAGGGGTTCTGGAAGTAAAACGTTGGATGACCGATGTGCCATCAATTTCCGTGGGGTTGGGGGCCGGTGACCCGGCGCAGTATTACAAAGCGGCGATGATTGCCTCACAGGTCCATCCGGCACACGTCAACCAGACCTTTACCGGTTGCGGGTTTGCGGCAGGCGCCTTGGCGGCAACGGGCGGTGAACAGACCCATATCAACGCGTTAGTCAGTCCCACTGGCACGCCGGGGGACGTGTTGATCTCGACCGGCGTCAGCAGCAGCCAGGGCACGCCAGCCCGCGTTTCCTGCGATGCAGCGGTCCGTATGATGTTGGATTCAGGAGCCCATGCGGCGAAGTTCTTCCCAATGGGTGGTGAGCAGTCGCTGCCTGAGCTGTACGCACTGGCGACGACAGCGGCACGAAACGGCATGACATTGATTGAGCCGACCGGCGGTATCGATCTCGATAACTTCGGCGTTATCCTGCAATCCTGTCTGGAGGCGGGAGTCCCGCGCGTCATGCCGCATGTTTACAGCTCGATTATCGACCCACAGACCGGTAATACCCGGCCTGCAGATGTCATCAGGCTGATGGAGATAGTCAAAGCCCTGGTGTGATGTTGCTATCGCCGGATGGCACTTCGCTTATCCGGCCTACAGATAACCTCATGTCACCAGCCCGGTCAGCGTAAGCGCTATCGGGCATTTTAACGTATATAAAGGACACGCTAATGACAGTCAGGTAGAAACGCTATTTAATTACCTGGTGCAGTCTGGCAGCGCACCGCGTTTTGAGGCGTTTATTCGACAGGTTGCCCTGCGCGTTCCCCAGCATAAGGAGAGATTAATGACGATTGCAGAATGCTTACGTGAGTCGGGGCGAAGGACTGGGTTGCTAGAGGGCAAACGCGAGGGAAAAAAGGACGAAGCGTTGCGGATAGCCCATGCCATGCTTGAGAAGGGGATCGATCGTGAACTGGTGCTAATTATTACCGGGCTTTCAATTGATGAACTGACGGTATCTTCTGACTAATTTATCTTAGCTCCATTATGCTTTTTTCTTCTTGCTGATGCTTTTTCGTTTTTTAAACCGCAGCGGCCTTCCCGCTATAGTCATTTCATTACTCATCAGGCGGTTATTGCAAAAGGATAAAACGTGAAGCTGAAGATACCTTATTTCGGGGCCGGGGCGGCGGTATTACTGGCGGGATTATTGCTGGCAGGATGCGATCAACAGAGCAGTGATGCAAAGCATATCAAAGTGGGTGTGATTAACGGTGCTGAGCAGGATGTAGCGGAGGTCGCGAAGAAAGTCGCTAAAGAAAAATATGGCCTTGAGGTGGAGCTGGTGGGGTTTAGTGGCTCTCTGCTGCCCAATGATGCCACCAATCATGGTGAGCTGGATGCCAACGTCTTCCAGCATCGTCCGTTCCTCGAACAAGATAATAAAGCACACGGCTATAAGCTGGTTGCGGTGGGCAATACCTTTGTGTTCCCGATGGCAGGGTATTCGAAGAAAATCAAAACCGTCGCTGAACTAAAAGACGGTGCAACGATTGCGATACCTAACGACCCGACCAACCTGGGTCGGGCGCTGTTGCTGCTGCAAAAAGAGAAGTTAATTACGTTGAAAGCGGATACCGGCCTGCTGCCAACAGCGTTGGATATCACTGATAATCCGCGGCATCTGAAAATTATGGAACTGGAAGGCGCGCAGTTGCCGCGTGTGCTGGACGATCAGAAAGTGGATGTGGCGATTATCAGTACCACCTACATCCAGCAAACCGGGCTTTCCCCGGTACATGACAGCGTATTTATTGAAGACAAAAACTCACCGTACGTGAACATTCTTGTGGCGCGAGAAGACAACAAAGATGCCGAGAATGTGAAAGAATTCCTGCAATCTTATCAGTCACCGGAAGTGGCGAAGGCGGCAGAAACTATCTTTAACGGTGGCGCGGTTCCGGGCTGGTAATCATGACCCTTTGCCGCGCCGGTTGGCGTTAAACCGCTCTGGCGCGGCGACGTGAGTCCATTGAGATAAGTATTACCGAAGAGAGGATCAAAAGCGTGCCCAGCCAGTCTGGCAGGGTAAAGGTAATACCTAACAGCAGAAGGGACAGCAACGCGCTGCTCAACGGTTCCGCGCAGCTTAAAATGCTCGCTTTCGGTCCGCCAATCATCTGCGCGCCTTTCAGGTACAGGCTAAACGTCAGCGATGTGCCGATGACCACCAGATAGAAAAACGCCAGAATCAAACTGCCATTCACTACGAAATTAGTGCCCTGCCCGGCATAAAACGGCAGCAGGATCATGCCGCCGATTAACATACTCCAGCCGACGACCGGCAGCGTGCCGTAGCGCGCGATAAGCGTTGAGGGATAGGTGGTGTAGAACGCAGCGGCAAACGCCGAGGCAATTCCCCAGAAAAGCGCGGCAGGTGAGATAGACAGCGACGTCGGGTTACCGTGGGTGACCAGCAAGAAGGTGCCGATAAGCGAGGTGAAGATCGCGGTCAGCACTAAAATCCCCGGTCGCGCTTTGCGCACCACGGAGAACCACGCCACGATAATGGTCGGTGACAAAAATTGCAGTACCGTCGCGGTGGCGGCGTTGGATTTTTCAATGGTCAGCAGAAAGGTTAGCTGTACGGTGAGTGCGCCAACCACGGAAAAAATCAGCAGGCTGATGGCGTCTTTGCGATTTTTGATAATGGAGAACACTTTGTCGCCGTGAACGAAAGAGAGCATCAGCAGAATGAGCCCGGCGAAAATCAGGCGCGTCATGGTCAGAAACTGCGATGACATCTGGCTTTGCTCCATGATGTATTGCGCGCAAACGCCTGAACTTCCCCACAATACTGCGGCAATCAGGACATTCATCATCCCTCTTCTGGTGGAACTCATCTTTCCCTCGGCATGTTGTTTTGTTTTATTTGTGTGCAGGCATCATAGCAGAGATGGTTGTGATTTCTGCCAGCACATCTGCAATCAGCCAGTCATTAAAGACTTTTACCTCCGGGCGCATTACCGCGTGCTGCGGCGTAACAATGTAGTAAGACCATGCCAGAGGCCAGCGGGTGTTGGGATGAAGCTGAACCAGTTGCCCGTCTGTCAGTAGCTGCTGCACCAATGCCCTGCGCACAATGGCGACACCTTGACCACTGAGCGCCGCCAGAATCACCGCAGAGGTAGAGTTGATGTGCAATCCACTGTCGCGAACGACAGGTGCCTGGGTGGCGGTCAGGACATCATTCCAGTCCGGGAAATTGGCGCCGGGGTGGGGAGTGTCATCATGTATAAGCTTCTGTGCGGCCAACCATTCTCTACAGGATATTTTATCTACTGGCACAATACGTGGGCTACAGACCAGAACCGCTTCTTCATCCATCAGCCAGGTTTTATTTACCCCAGGCCAGTCGCCTTTGCCGCAACGCACGCCCAAATCCGCTTCGCCATGAGCAACATCCATCAGCTTTTCCGTCACGTTCAGGCGTAATTCTATGTTTTCATGCGCTTGTGAGAAACGATTGAGGCGGCTCATCAGCCAGTTCATCACCAGTACCTGAGAGGCCGTGATAATCACCACCGAGCGTGCTCGCCGACCGCGTAACTTGTTCAGCCCAGATTCCAGACTATCCAGTCCCTGGGTTATCTCGCGCAACGCGTCCTGTGCTTCGCTGACCAGCGTGAGACGCTCTTTGCCTGAACGAGTACGATGCAGCAGCGGGTGGCCAACCCAGTCTTCCAGCGCACGAACCAATTGTCCAACGGCCGCCGGAGTGACCCCCAGTTCTTGCGCCGCACCAGTAAAACTGCCGTGGCGGGCTGTGGCCTCAAAAGCGTGTAACCATTTAAGCCGATTAAGCGATCGCATCAGATCATTTCCCGTTTTGTGAATATCTTCAGTATATGCCATCGAGATAGATTTTCTTTCTCGGTTCGCTATTTCTTCTCATTCGTCAGCGCCTCAGGGGAGTGGCATTGTTAGGGAAGGTGCGAATAAGCAGGTCATTTCTTCCCAAGCTGACTCGCTGATTAAAATTTCGCGGATCTGGGCCGATTTTTTTCCCGCAAACACATCGAATCAGCCTATTTAGGCTATTTTTTCCACCATTTCTGGCGTTATTTCCGGTTTTTACTGAGATCTCTCCCACTGACGTATCATTTGGTCCACCCGAAACAGGTTGGCCAGGGTGAATAACATCGCCAGTTGGTTATCGTTTTTCAGCAGCCCCTTGTATCTGGCTTTCACGAAGCCGAACTGCCGCTTGATGATGCGAAACGGGTGCTCCACCCTGGCACGGATGCTGGCTTTCATGTATTCGATGTTGATGGCCGTTTTGTTCTTGCGCGGATGCTGCTTCAAGGTTTTTACCCTGCCGGGACGCTCGGCGATCAGCCAGTCCACATCCACCTCGGCCAGCTCCTCGCGCTGTGGCGCTCCTTGGTAGCCGGCATCGGCTGAGACAAATTGCTCCTCTCCATGAAGCAGATTACCCAGCTGATTGAGGTCATGCTCGTTGGCCGCGGTGGTGACCAGGCTGTGGGTCAGGCCACTCTTGGCATCGACACCAATGTGGGCCTTCATGCCAAAGTGCCACTGATTGCCTTTCTTGGTCTGATGCATCTCCGGATCGCGTTGCTGCTCTTTGTTCTTGGTAGAGCTGGGTGCCTCAATGATGGTGGCATCCACCAAAGTGCCTTGGGTCATCATGACGCCTGCTTCGGCCAGCCAGCGATTGATGGTCTTGAACAATTGACGGGCCAGTTGATGCTGCTCGAGCAGGTGGCGGAAATTCATGATGGTGGTGCGATCCGGCAGGGCGCTATCCAGGGATAATCGGGCAAACAGGCGCATGGAGGCGATTTCGTACAGGGCATCTTCCATGGCACCGTCGCTCAGGTTGTACCAATGCTGCATGCAGTGAATACGCAGCATGGTCTCCAGCGGATAGGGCCGTCGGCCATTGCCCGCCTTGGGATAAAACGGCTCGATGACAGCGGTCATATTCTGCCATGGCAGAATCTGCTCCATGCGGGAGAGGAAAATCTCTTTTCGGGTCTGACGGCGCTTAGTGCTGAATTCACTATCGGCGAAGGTGAGTTGATGGCTCATGATGTCCCTCTGGGATGCGCTCCGGATGAATATGATGATCTCATATCAGGAACTTGTTCGCACCTTCC
>NZ_JAOWIA010000047.1:0-53844 GCF_030332345.1 Citrobacter sp. Cpo221 | reverse complement strand
TTGTCATGCAGCTCCACCGATTTTGAGAACGACAGCGACTTCCGTCCCAGCCGTGCCAGGTGCTGCCTCAGATTCAGGTTATGCCGCTCAATTCGCTGCGTATATCGCTTGCTGATTACGTGCAGCTTTCCCTTCAGGCGGGATTCATACAGCGGCCAGCCATCCGTCATCCATATCACCACGTCAAAGGGTGACAGCAGGCTCATAAGACGCCCCAGCGTCGCCATAGTGCGTTCACCGAATACGTGCGCAACAACCGTCTTCCGGAGCCTGTCATACGCGTAAAACAGCCAGCGCTGGCGCGATTTAGCCCCGACATAGCCCCACTGTTCGTCCATTTCCGCGCAGACGATGACGTCACTGCCCGGCTGTATGCGCGAGGTTACCGACTGCGGCCTGAGTTTTTTAAGTGACGTAAAATCGTGTTGAGGCCAACGCCCATAATGCGGGCGGTTGCCCGGCATCCAACGCCATTCATGGCCATATCAATGATTTTCTGGTGCGTACCGGGTTGAGAAGCGGTGTAAGTGAACTGCAGTTGCCATGTTTTACGGCAGTGAGAGCAGAGATAGCGCTGATGTCCGGCAGTGCTTTTGCCGTTACGCACCACCCCGTCAGTAGCTGAACAGGAGGGACAGCTGATAGAAACAGAAGCCACTGGAGCACCTCAAAAACACCATCATACACTAAATCAGTAAGTTGGCAGCATCACCCGACAGCTGTTAGGTGCGTTATCACAATCTTCACTCAGTAACGTCAACATCCGCTGCTGTTCGGGTATCAACAGGTTTACCGCGTGGGAAAAAACCTGTTCAACCCGTCCCGTTCCCCGGAAAGTGAGAAACGCGCCGTCTGCGGTTAGCGCCCGTACGCATCGCCGTAATGGCGTAGCGATAATGGCGCTCCTGTGTCAGGCTCCGGCCGCAATCAGCAGCTCGGCAATTTCGTGGTACCCTTTCTCTCGCGCCAGTTCCAGCGGGGTTTTACCGTATTTATCCGTCATGTGCGGGTTTGCGCCATGGTCGAGCAGCAGCTTAACGATCTCCTGCTGCTTCGCACCGCCGTCATTCAGCACAATGGCTTCCAGGAGCGGCGTCCAGCCAACAAAATTAGTATGGTTGACATTGATATCGGTACGCAGCAGCAGCTCACGCACGATCTCGACATGGCCTTTTTCGCTGGCTGGCGTAATACCGACGCCGCCAAAACGGCTCAGGCAATTGAGGTCGGGGTTAGCTGGTAATACCGTACGCAACAGCGTTAAATCATTCGTCAGGCAGCTAATCAGGAAGGGGTTAAAACAAGTTTGATCTTGTTTATTAATATCGGCACCCGCAGCAATCAATAAAGAAACACAGTCATAATGTTTATTCAGGCTGGCAATAATAATGGCAGTTCGCCCCTGGCGGTTGGTGGCGTTAATATCCACATTTTTTGCCAGACAGGATTTTAATCCATCGGCATTGCCCTGTTCTGCCGCCAGCAGAAATTCAGTAATGAGTTCTTTCTCTGACATAATCGCTCTCCTGCAGTTTTTTAGACTTTTTAAATATCCGATAACCTGAGAATAGCAACAGAGTGCAGAGAATAACATCCGCTTAAATTTCATTCATCGTTAGCGCATCGATTATTGAATCAATTTTAACAATGAGGACAAAACGTGCTGTAGTGCAATCTTTCCCTTATGGCTGTGGCCCTTTTAGCCACTAATCAGTAGTCCGGGAAATCAGGCGGTATGCTGCACGGATAGCGGCCTGCAATTAAAATACAGAAGTGTGATTGCCTTCAAACCAAATGTAAAACTAGTGTTAAATTCTGTTCAAAACTGATTGCTCTGTATAAGGATTACAAATACATTCAACAATCATCGTGTTGCGGATGCGCATTGTTGCCGGAGGGGAGAAAGATGAATTCAATATTTACCGAGGAAAACCTACTGGCATTTACGATGGCTGCCCGCTATAGCAGTTTCAGCAAGGCGGCGGAGGAGCTTGGCTTAACCACATCGGCAATTAGTTACACCATTAAGCGCATGGAAATGGGTCTCGACGTGGTGCTGTTTACCCGCAGTACTCGCAGCATTGAGCTGACCGAGTCCGGGCGTTACCTGTTTCGCAAGGCGACCGACCTGCTCAACGATTTCCACGCCATCAAGCGCAGCATTGATACCATCGCTCAGGGAATTGAGGCTCGGGTGCGCATCTGCATTAACCAGCTATTGTATACCCCTCAACATACGGCGCGGCTGCTGCAGGTACTCAAGAAACAGTTTCCAACCTGCCAGATAACCGTCACTACAGAGGTGTATAACGGCGTCTGGGATTCGATCATCAATAACCTGGCCAATATCGCCATTGGCGCGCCCGATACATTACTGGACGGCGGCGGAATTGATTACACCGAGATCGGCGCGATCCGTTGGTCATTTGCGATTGCCCCGGATCATCCGCTGGCGTTTATGCCTGAACCCATCTCTGAGAGCCAACTGCGCCTGTACCCGAACATCATGGTGGAAGACACCGCACACACCATCAACAAGAAGGTTGGTTGGCTGTTACACGGTCAAGAGTCGATTCTGGTTCCCGATTTTAATACCAAGTGCCAGTGCCAGATCCTGGGGGAGGGAATCGGTTTTCTGCCAGACTATATGGTGCGCGAGGCGATGGAAAAGTCGTTGCTGGTGACACGGCAGATCCACAACCCACGTCAGGATTCACGAATGCTTTTGGCAACCCAGCATTCGGCAACCGGTCGTGTCACTCAGTGGATTAAAAAAGAGTTTGGCCCACAAGGGATACTGACGGGGATTTATCAGGATTTACTGCATCGGGCGTGATGCACCGGATGGCTGTTATACCTTCCAGTGCATATAAGATAATCAGGCGCGGATATCGTCGTACTCGCGGGTTTTATCACATTCATGTTTGGCAAACGGGCACAGCGGAATAACTTTGCGGTTTTCAGCGCGCATCTTCTCTACCACTTTCGCCACCAGCTGTTTGCCGACGCCCTGACCTTTCAGGCTGGGATCGACATCGGTATGTTCAATGATGCTCAGATGCTCGCCCGTCGGCACGAAAACAATCTCGGCAACTTGGTTGCCCTCAGCATCATTGACATAAAACTTGTTATGGCCTGCAAGAATTTCCATGCTTCCCTCACTCATTTTTGGCGATATTTCAGCGCACCGCTCGGACAGGTATCGATGACCTTGATGACCGTGGCAACGTCCACTTCATCCGGAATAATCCACGGTTTACGTTTCAGGTTAAACAGCTTCGCGCTTCCCCGCACGCAATTGCCCGAATGCTGACACATCGCCGTGTTGAAGTAGACGTCAATCTTCTCGCCGGTATAGGCCCGGTAACCTGCATCCAGTAGTTCCTTATCCACGACATTGCCTCGCATTTTTTTATTGTCTGGGTCTAATCATAGACCTATGCGAGGCTGAAGGAAGTGGCTGAAAGCAGAAATATCATTCAGGCTTTTTCTGTATCGACGGCTGCGGCTCTGGCGGCAAATACTCCAGCATCGCAGGCGTCGGCGGCGGGAGGCGGTTATCGGCAATATCCCTGTCCACATCGATATGACTGATTTCGCCATTCTCATGATGGTGGACCGTCAGCACCCTCGCCTTGTTCAGTTCCGTAACCAGCTCCCGGGTAATACGCAAACTTTCTGCCAGCTCATGGTCTTCAAGCCCGGGTCTGCGACTGCGGCGTTCGACCCGAAAACGAAACTGGTTGTACTTCGCCCAGCCAATCAGCACCAGGCCGTTGACCAGGGCGACAAGGATATAAAACGTGACCGTATCCAGCGTGGTGAAAAAGGGTCGCACCCCCATATACGGTGAATGCGCCAGGGCTGTGATCAGCCCTTTATAGATCAAATAGATAAATCCAACCCATGCGATGGCCGTCAACAACACATCGATGATGCGCGGCAGCAAACGCCGCTCCGTGAAGATCAGTGGCTGGTTCATGATTCGATCCTCCCAATACCGCGGTCAGGACTCACCCAACGCGCTCTGCCGCGTTTGCGTTTGAGCATCACTTTCGGGAACGCGACCAGCGTGGTGAACAGGCTTAGCATCCAGTACACCACCGGGAACCAGATAATCCAGAACAACGAGGCGCCAATGCCTTTTTCATAGCGTCGTTCAATCATCAGGCTCACCGCAAACTGCAGCAAGCACACCACGCCGAGGATAAGTCCGGTAAAGGCTGGCGGGAACAGATGCTGTACATACAGCGAGTCCGGCATCGGGATCATCAGCCCTAACAGGAACAGCACGATACTGATCGCATAGGCAAACGACCAGGCGGTAGAAAAACAGAACTCAAGAAACAGCGGCCACATGCGGCGGAACTCCCACGACCACAGGCGACGCATGTTAACGATAAACACCTCTGCACCACCCTGCGCCCAGCGCAAACGCTGCTTCCATAGCCCTTTTAATGTTTCAGGCATCAGGATCCAGCACAGAGCGCGCGGCTCAAAGAATACCGACCAGTGGCGCAATTGCAGCTTCCAGCTGATATCGATATCTTCGGTGATCATGTCCGGGCTCCAGTAACCGACCTCGGCCAACGCGCGACGACGAAACGCCGCAACTACGCCGGAAACGGTAAAGATCTGCCCATAGACTCGCTGAGTACGCTTAATTAAGCCGATAATGGAAGAGAACTCACCGACCTGCACACGACCGATTAACGTAGAGCGGGTTCGAATACGCGGGTTCCCCGTCACCGCACCAACGCGCGGGAACTGGATCAGCGGAGCCACAATATAGGCAACGGCATCACGATCCAGTAACGCATCGCCATCAATACACACCAGGTAATCACTGCGCGCCGCGGCCGCACCGGTCTTGAGCGCCAGCGCTTTACCCTGGTTTTCAGCCAGATGAATCACCCGTAGGCTGGGGTATTCCACTGCCAGTTGTTCCAGCACGTCGTGAGTGTCATCCGTCGAACCATCGTTGATGGCGATCACTTCGATATTCCTATATCGCTGTGCCAGTGCTGCCTCAATGGTTTCACGCGCGTTGATCCCTTCGTTAAAACAGGGGATCAGAATGGAAACCAGTGGATTCCCCGGCAGAGTTGGTGGTGGCGTGTCATCTCCCCATTTCCAGTGACGTTCACGGTAAAACCAGAAATAGACCCCTCCGCTTATCCACAAAGCAGACATGAACAAAGGCCAGAAGAAGACGAAGTTCAACATCACTTCACCTGTAAAGATGACAGCCACGCCAAACGGCAGGCTGAACATCAGGCAAAGTATCAGGAAAGCAATAATGCGATCGGTCATTTTTGCGGATACCAGTATGAGGAGAACGTCGAGCGAATCTCTGACATCTCAGGTTTGTCGCTGATGAAATCATCCGGGTAATAGCCGTAGTTACCTGCACCGCTTAATTTCAGCTGGCGCATCCATTCGGCTATTTGTTTTCCGCTGATTTCAGCCTGATCCCCGGATTTACGCCAGTCTCGTGCCTGCAGTTCAAACACGGTTTTATCCAGCGCCCCAGGGGTTTGTGCAACGGCATTCACCAGTCGGTCAAGCCATGCGTTGGCATCATTGGCCGGGATTTGTTCCATGAATGGCATCGCCATCGGCGCCGTCCAGTCATAGGTATTGAGGAAATCATTCAGGTTTTGTGCAAACCAGGCTTCACTTTCAGGCTCCAGTACCGGCATGGCGTAAATATTGCGCGCAGTTTGCACCTGTGGACCGCGAATATTACGCACCGTCCGGGTCAGTTGTTTGGTGAAGTCAATAAGCATCTTACTTTTCAGGCGAGTCCAGCGCTCGAACGCCTGAGGATTATTACGTATTTGCTCGATACTGCCCGGAAGCCCTGCGGCACGGTAGGCGGCTAACGCCTCCGGTGACGCATCTTCAAAATCCGTCAGGAAAGCATCGTCATGGAACAAAATACCTTTGAAACTGGCGTGCTTCGCCAGGTCTTCATAGATTTCAGTGATGCGTTTGCGCGCTTCGCTGTCCCAGGGCGAGAGACGAACATAGTTCTCGTGATTGATAGCAGTGCGTCCCGTTTTCGGATCCCATGCGGTTACGCGCGGAATGGACGCATCGAGATCGAAAGCCAGAACCGGCATCCAGGCATACACCGTCACCCCTGCCCGCGTTTGTAACTGCCAGGAGATATAGTTAAAGAGATCGGCACGCATCGGCAGCCAGCGGTTGGGGAAATAGACCTCACGAATATTCCCGTCGCCCTGCGGATCGGCGTACGCCTGCAGGAAGACATGAGAAATACGCATGTCATAAACGCGCTGGATCAGCTTATCGATATTTCGCTTCTGCTGAGCAGGGTCTTTGTCATACACGTAATCCAGATCGACATGCATCACGCGCATCGTCTGTGGTTCACGGACCTGAGCGACCTGACTGGCAAAGCGCTTAAGGGATGGGTTATCAGAGATCAGCACGCGCGGAATATCGTCGAGAAACGCGGCATTCGCCAACCCCTCATTAAGCGTAAAGGCCATCTTATAGCCATGCTCTTTGGCCAAGTTTAACGTTGTACCGTTGGCTGCGCCGTAAGGCCATACCCACGCACGCGGCGATTTTCCGGTCACCGCTTTGATCTTGTTAGTGATCAGAGAGATATCCGTGTTAATACGTCGTGTGTACTGTTCGTCCGTTTCGTAAGTGCCAGTTTTCTTATCATACAGGCGGTTCGCCACAGCGGGCTCTTTACTCCCCTGCGGGTTGGCCTCAGCGCCAAAGTGCGAGTTCCAGGTGTGCGCACCGACTTCCACCAACGGCGATTTCCCCATTTCTTCGACCATTTTCCAGGTGGCGAATTTGTCTCGCGCGGTCATTAAGCCACCAAAATCGACTTTTTTGTTGGCTGGCGCATCAACCCAACTGCCTACTGGCGCCCAGAGCGCAGGCCAGTTGTAGGCTTTCAGCAATGGCCAGACGCGGGTATAAAAACTGCTATACCCGTCGTCAAAGGTGAGTAATACCGCTTTTTCCGGCAGTACAATTTTACCGTCATGGGCGTCCAGAATTTGCTGCACGCTGATCGGCTGATAGCCATTATCACGCAGCCAGGCCATTTGGTCGCTCAACGCGCTGGTACGCACAGAGAGGTAGCGCTGGTCGGCTGCACCATCCTCCACATCATGGTAGCCGAGCACCAGAAAGCTATTTTTCGGCCACGGATGATCCGCCGTCAGCGGTGTTCTCTCCCAGGGAGGAACATAGCGAGGCGTTGTATTGTGCGCGCTGCTGCACGCGGTAATCATCAACCAGCCAGCGATTAATGCGCTAAGCCACAGGCATCTTTTCAGCATGAACAATCCTTAAAACCTGACATTTAAATCGAAAGCGAGGGAGATATTCCGCTCACGTTTACCGTCATAGGGGCGTTTATCCCAAATCAGCATCACCCCGCCGTCTACGACGTTGTTCCATTTAAGCCGTTGCCCGTATCCCACCTGGACGATAGCGCCTGCATCTTCACCTTGCTGCCAGTAGCCACCTACGCCAGCCAGACCTTGCTGCGTCCAGACGGTATCATAGTGGCGGTAAAGAACCTGCTCTGCGCTCAGGCCAGGGACAACCGAAAAATCACTCTTCGGGTTGTAATACGGCACATTTTCTTTGGTGTTGGTGCTCCCGCCAATGCCCGGCGTAAAGTCCAGCGTGAAGCGTGGCGTGGTCCACATGCGCTCTTTTCCGCTGAGTCCGTATTCGATGCGATCGTTACCGTCCGAGAAATGTGATGCGGCAAACGACAGTTGATATTCACGTCGTTCGTTTTGATACCAGCGAACAAACATATCGCCGCCGTTGGCATACACGCCACTACGCAGCGCGCGCAACGGGGTATTGCGAGAGAGGCGCTCGGCCGAACCACCAACGCGCCAGTTGTCATTGAAGTCATGCCAACCGGATAGACGCCCGCCAATCTTCTGACCATCGCCATAATTTCGGCCAGACACTTCCATTTCCGCCCAGTAATCGCGGGAAGTCCATTCTGCACCCGCCGCCAGATCGCGGCTGATGCCCTTCCCTTCCTCAAATTCACCGGTAGCAAAGTTGAATCCGGTAAACAGTCGCCAGTTGTCATTAATCGGCGGACTGTAAATAGCCGTGTTGATGTTGAAGTCATTCTTACCGCTGACCGGGCTATCGGACGAGATCCCCTGCGTTCCACTAATACGCACTTCCGACATTTTGTGGACATCACGAATACGCGCGAGGCGCAGCGTCGCTTCATCATCCGGGCTACGGGCAATAACGTCATCCGTCAGTTCATCTGCCTGTTTCCACTCCTGAAGATCCAGTGCAACGTAAGCCTGCTGACGTTCCAGCTCCAGGTTGCTTGGCTCAATTACTTCCGCCAGCTTAAGCTCTTTCTCCGCCGCATGCGGCAATCCACGCGCTTCAAGCACAGAGGCATAAGATATGCGCAATCCCTGGTTACCAGAGCCTGTTCGTGCCAGATGCTCTGCGAGCTTTTCTGCCTCCGGCAGTTCATTGGCAGCGATATGATATTGCGTCAGTAGCGACTGTCCGAGCAGCCAGTTATCGTTAGGCTGCGGCGTTGGCGAGCCATAGATACGCCGCAGATACGGACTCTCTTTGATCAAATCATCGACTTGTTTTTTGGCAGCATCGAAGTTTTCATTATCAATGTGCGCGTAGAACAGATCTTGTTGATCCTCAGGACTGAGCGGCGTCACCGGGATAGGTCCATTCGGGTAGAAGATGCTCGCCAGCATCGCTTCGGTTTTTTCCGGCTGACGTTCGCTTAACCATGCTGATGCCACCCAGCGTTTTGCATAGTTTGGTACTTCACCGCTTGCAGAAAGGGAGTCATACTCATCAATCACTTCGGCAGTACGCTTACGCACCAACAGGGCACCCATACGGTCAATTCTCGCCCGACGGACATCATTCTGCGCAGACGGCTCATCTTTCCAGGCCGCCAATAGTTGGTCATAACGGGCCAACGCTTTATCCGCTACGATAAAACGTTCTTCTTCATTACGTGCGGACGTATAAGAGGATCGGACCATTTCGGCCGCCGCATCAAGCTCAAGACGGCGCTTCACTGGATCAGCCGTGGGAACGACCTCCGCCATATTTAAAGCGGGTCCGGAAACGCGGTTCGCCGACAGCGCAGATAGCAGCGTGGATTTTGCATTTTTATTGCCTGGATCAACATCATCCGCCTGGCTGGCAACCAACAGCGCATCCCAGTTTTTCCCCTGAGAATGATATACGTAGGCAAGTAGCGCGTCGGAATCTGCGCCCGGATGTGCCTGAGCCCATTTATTCGCTTCAGTAAGGGCTTGTTGGTTGTAGCGCGCATCCGCCAACGTCATTATCCAGCCGGTGCGTACATCCACGTTATCAGGCTCTTCCTGTAAAACGCTTTCCCACACCGCCAATGAATCATTCCAGTTTTTCTGGTTACGGTACGCACGTGCAGCGGCGACTTTGCCGCGCGCAGGCACATCCATCTGCCCACGATACCGCTGCCAGATTTCAATGGTAGTTTTATCGTTGTTCTCAACCCAACCAGAAACTTGCAGCCAGTCGGCAACCTGATTTGGCGTTAGCGCACTTTTCTTTCCCTGATCCTCAAGGTAGTGCAATAGCGGCGCACTATTACCACCTCGCGCTTCAATAACCAAAGCGTCATAATCTGATACTGCTGCTGAGATTTGCATAGGGAAAAGAACGCTTGCCGTAAATAAACAGCTTACAGACTTAAAACGTTTAATGAAGTTGGCATGTCGACGCATACTGAACATATCTGCCCTTATATCTTACATCAGAGTAAAAATAAGCGTTTTCAATAAGTTACGGTCAATCCCTGACAGTTGCCGACCATGTAAGATGCACTACCGCTTATTTCGTAATAGGGTTATGAAGCTATTAATTCTTTCGTCTTATTGACTACCTGTGCCTCGTCCTCTAATCGTTGGATAGGAGGCATAAACTTGTGAATTTTATCACTCTGCGTAGTTCGTGGCTACGTAATAAGAAAAGCCTTAGGCAAAAAAGCATTTTAGACTAGATTATCCTAATACTCTTGGGATTGAATTCTGGATTTAAACAAAGTTTGCCCGATGACGCCATGTGACGATGCTGACTATTGCTGGTTAGCATAGCCACACCGCGCAACTGTTTGCATGGTAACTATTTTGAGAGGTGAGCAGAGAAAAATCTGATAATAGGCACTCTGCTAACAACAAAATATAACTTAATTTTTAGGGCTCAAACAGGGCCAATGAAATTAAAATAAGGGTACAGACGCAAGAAGAATTAGATACAGTAACAATGCGTTGAAATCAAACAACTTTATTTATCATTTTTCGAAACCTACCATAATTGGTATTTGGAAAATCAATCAAATACGTGCGTGAATAATTGTGTATTACTTTACCTGTTAATATATTTACCAACCTTGCGTACTATTGACAATATCAACCACAATCAATTATTTCCCCTTACAATATGCAAGCCTATTTGCATTACAAGCAACTGATAGAAGCATAATTTTTTGCACTTACCTTCCCCTCAGTCTTTCAGGTAATCTGGGCAAAGACGCCAACAGGGACTGAACAATGAAAATCGTTAACGCAGAAGAAGAGCACATCCACGCCATACGCGATATCTACGCCCACCATGTTATTCACGGTACCGGCAGCTTTGAAACTGACCCGCCGGATACCCGAGAGATGCTGGCACGTCTGGAAAAAATCCGCAGTCTGGGACTGCCGTGGGTTGTTGCACTGCAGGAAGATAAGGTCATAGGGTATTGTTATCTCACTCGCTATCGCGAGCGTTATGCCTACCGCTATACCCTCGAAGATTCGATTTACATTGACCCGACGGCACAGCGTCAGGGGGCGGGAAAAGCGTTGCTCCGCCATGTCATTGACTGGGCCGAAATGCACGGTTATCGGCAGTTGATCGCCATCGTGGGCGACAGCAATAATCAGGGATCGCTGAAGGTCCATCAACAGGCCGGATTTACGCAAATCGGCACGCTAAAGAACATTGGCTTTAAACATGGACTCTGGCTTGATACGGTATTGCTACAACGTAATCTGGGTGAAGGTAACGGCACGCTACCACCGGATTCCGGTGTCGCTATCTAACGTTTTTAAGGATTAACTACAGGGAGAGAATTTTGGAGCGGGCGAAGGGATTAGAACAAACAAACTATTTAATTGAATAAAAACAATTTTTTAAGTTATAAGTGAATTTATACCCCCACACATACCCCCAAAGCAAGGATGCTTGAAATACCACCTATTCCCTCGTATTGATAAATCAGCAGATAGCGTGATGATAGCAAAATGCTTTCATACTCAAAGGTAGAAATGCAATTGCTCTAGATTAGCTACGGTTAATGATACCAAGATAGCGGCGAGCCTTCATGATATCAACAATCGTAAGGTAAGGCGCTTGCTCCTGCCAGCTAAATCCCCTGCGGTCGATACGGGCCAATTCGCACTTCTCCACCAGAAAATTAACAGCATCGACAAGCGTGATGCCAGCTTCGATATGACCTTTAATAACAGCTTCATCGCTGAACGGCGTGTCGTTTAACGTCAGGCCATAGTGCTGCTCAAGTAGTCGAGCAAGCAGCATTTGCCAGACAACCACGGGCGATGAGCATGACTGAGCAGCCCGCTGGTTTATTGCAGGTAAAGTATTCATGAGTTGTTCTCGTAAAAATGAGTTCTAAGGTCGATTAGCGTGAGTGGGGTAAATGGCAATATAGACGTAGCCACAGGTGCCCTGCGTATCAGCTTCGCAGGTCAGCCCCTTTGCATAGAGCGTGACGCAATGCTGGTGTCGGGGATTCAGTTCACCGCTGGTAAGCATGAGCTCTGCCTGCTTCAACAGGACCGGGAATGCCTGATCAAGATGGAGTAAATCCGCTTCATTGAACTGACCTGTTATGCTGGCGCGGTCAGCCAGATAATGTAGGCGGTTACCTTCCTGGACCAGACGTGCACCAAAACAAGGGATGACGTTACGACTCAAGCCCCACCAGAGCTCAGCAGTATCATCATTCACTGTCAGTGTCTTATTCGACATCTTAAGCTCCTTTTATAAGGTTAATTGAGAGTGACGCTGCGCAGACAGACATAAGGTCCGTTCCGATCCTGGCGTCGTTCGGCAAAGACGGCCAGAACACCTTTGATATCCTGAACTTCATGACCGTAGTAATGGCAGACGCTCCCGGACCAGCGATATTTCCCAGTACAGAAGCGAAACAATCGGGATTCAGGATGCAGACGATAAATTGCCATCGCCTGACTCTTACTGATGATTCTCATTAGTCCTTCCTCTTCTTATAGCCATCCATGCTCAGCAAACGACAAAGCGTCCCCATCACCAATGATGAAATGATCCAGTAGCCGGACATCGACCAGACTCAGCGCCTCTATAATCCTGGACGTAATGGCTCTGTCAGCTTTACTGGCATCGGTAATGCCAGATGGGTGGTTATGAGAGACGATCACCGCAGCAGCATTATGGCGCAGTGCAGATTTCACAATTTCGCGAGGATGGATTTCAGTATGGTTAATCGTGCCGAGGAAGAGCGTTTCATGCTCCAGCAGACGATGTTGATTATCGAGATAGATAACAACGAAGACTTCGCGCTCCTGCTTTGCCAAATAGAGCTGTAACCAATTTCTCGCGAAGCTAGCGGCAAGGAACGACTCACTGGGTTGCCGCTGATATTTCTCCAGTAATCGCAGGGCACGACGGATGGTACGTTGCTCATTCATCGGGAAGACCGAAGGCAAATTCAGTTCGGACATGATGGCTCCTTAAAAAAAGCCCCGTAACTACCAGCTACAGAGCTATAAACACACACAGGGATGTCATTCATGAGGCGAGTTGCAGCATATTTTCAGCCATTACCCACAGCGCGCGATTCAGCTTCACATCACCATCAATACCTTTAATTGCGCGGGTATGTGTGCGTCCTCCTTTTGCATTGCGACCATACAAACCGCCTTTGATCAGGTTCTCCTGAATACGCTGATAAGTTGTCCACAGATCCCCGGACTCATCCTGCCAGCGACGGGGGGCTAGTAGCTGTGATTCCGTCACGGGCTGATGCTCCTCGCCAAAGCAATATGTCAGTGCAGCTTTCGCTAGCGCCTGCTGAGCCGGTGGCGGAAGCATAAGTGATTGCATGGCATCCCGCTTTTCTTCCACACGGTCAAAAATCCCCAGAACCTCGTAAGCCCCTTCGATAACCCTCTCCACCACGTTGCCTTTATGCGGTACCCGCACTTCGCCAAACGATTCACCGCAGACCAGACCATTGCTACAGACAGCCCGAAACAATCCCGGCAACATCTGATAAGAACTAGAACCATCATGGCTGTTTAGCAGGATAATTTCCGGCACCTGTTTGCCGGTGATTTGTCCCTCCCGGCGCAGGCGGAGCATGTGTTTTGTATACTCACGTTTGCTTTCATCGCGAACGCGGGTCTGACAGGCAAAGAATGGGCGAAATCCCTCACGCTGGAGGTTATCCAGCAGGGTAATAGTGGGAATGTAGGTGTAGCGTTCACTTCTGGATTCGTGCTTATCTTCACTAAAGATGCTGGGCACGAATTGCATCAGTTCTTCATGGGTTAACGGGCGGTCACGACGGACCTGATTTATGCGGCCAAAGCGGCTGGCTAGTTTCATGGGCAATTCCTTCTAAGCGGTATAAAAGCAAAAGGCCATGCGTCCCGAGGGAGGCATGGCCCGAATGAAAGTGGTTGGTTGACTATGTGAAGACGTTAGAGAGAGCTAGCGACCAGCATAGATAATTTCAGCGCCAGCTACACCACCATCGACATTAACTAAAACATGAATACGCTGAAAAGCACCGTTAGCAGGGTCCATCACGGTATATTCAAGTACATGGAGTTTATTACCGGGTATAACCGGGTCACTGATATCTTTTAACTGTTTCGGTGTTTCCCAACGGGCGTCCGCTGCTGCACCACTCCCCAGTATGGCATCATAGATTTTCTCAGCAGTTTCCAGTGCTGACAGCTGATCCTGCTGGTTAAGAGCTGCATGCACAGTTGCCGATGCAAGGATCGCCATTGCCAGCGCCATACCTGTAACCATTTTATATTTCATTTATATTCCCCGGTTTTCCTACTGTGTCGCCGTCAGGCTGCGTTTATGCCATTGACCATCAGGCCCCTGCTCATATCCCATCCGTTTCATATCCCGCTTTAATGTCTCCTGCGGGTCATTTTCTGCGACCTGTTGTCCGATAATGGAAGCACAGACTTTAGAAAAATCCGCCGTATTTACTGAAAAAGCACCGCCAAAGGTGTTCACAGAAACAGAGTCAGATTTACTGAATGATTTAATGATCGACCGGATGTCTTTGGTCGCCATCGTCGTTTGCACTGTGTAGAACTGCGTCTGGGCATTGCACATCACGCTGGAGGGATACACTGTATCGTTAACACCAAAATTGCTGCCGGTCAGCCCAAAAGCACCGCGCCCATTGCATTGGGGCTTCATTTCAATCAAACCGACGGTCGAGGGTTTAACCCGGACAATCACACGCCCGTCTTCACTGTTCGTCTGGCAGAACGTACCGTTTACCGTCCAGGCTGCAGAGGCATTGAAAGCAGCGAGACTGATTACGACTGCAATCAGTGTTTTCTTTTTTGAAAAGCATTTATTCATTCGTGTTTCTCCTTAACGTAAGTATTGAACGGAAAGCGGGCATACTTTCCTGGCAGATTTACTGCCGAAAGGTATTGATGACATCGTTAATAAACGGGAAATGCGGTAGCGCAGTGATAAAGCCCTCACCGGAGATCAGGCTGCTGATATCATCCCTTTGAATGAACTTTTCTGAAGCCACTGTGACTGCACCGATAGTAGTCAGTGCAAACACACGGATTTCACTGGACTGGCATGCAACCAGATACCACTCTTCTCCGTAATAAATGAGTCGGTAAGGCTCCAGTGAGAGATACCGATGTCCTTCAGCAAGCACTGTGATTTGCTGGCTTTGACAAATTGCCTGAACCAGACGGATGAAAAACTCGGGAAACGTGACATGAGGTTTCAAAGGGGCATGCCAGATAAGGCAAGGAGATACCCTGCTCTCGTCAATCAGCATATTCACCAACTGCTTATCCTGGATGGGGAGTATCCGGGCGATACCTGATGCCCGGATAAATGAAAGCGCACCGGGAGAACGATCTCGCAGCCTGCTCTCACTTAGCCGGTAAACACCATCATCATTGCGTATATCAAGATGTATCAGGCGCTGATGTAGATCCCTGCGAAGAGTGCGCTCAGAGACACCAAACTCCTCTGACAAAGATTTCAGTACCAGCGCCTCACCACTCAACAAACGACTGATAATGACTGAAAGTCTGACTGCCATCCGATCATGACGCGAGTCTGATGTTGGCGATTCCATACAGTCTCCGCTGGGGATAAATAGATTGATATTTCATGAGGTTATTATGCCGGAGGGGTTGGACAGGTTATGTCCAGAAGAAACCGGTGAAGTGAAATAATCTTCTAGGCTTAATTCATTGTTTATAAATGAGTAAGCCTGTTATAGACAAAATGTTCCCCCTGTCGATGACACATCCTGTCCAGGTGAACGCATTCAACCAAAGATCCTGTCCCAAAGCCGCTCAGCGAGACGGACTAATTTCCGACGAAGCCGCCTGAGTAAAACAGCCCAGCCAGAAGAATACGCATCGGGGTTAAATACCGTATCGAATGCCGTCCCGGCAACATTCCCAAAAGCCTGACGGACAGCGGCTTCAGCCTCTTCTGTCTTATGTTTTAACTTTAACTGACGATAAACAGCACTACTGGCCTGTCCCGGCAAGGCATGCACCATCAGCTCAACAAGTGCTGGCAGGTTGTAGCCGGTGTGCGATGAAACAGCCATTATCGGAAATGAAGAGGGAAATTGCCCTGCCGTCTGCGAGCTAAGTATCGCCAGTGATAGCACCTGCTCTGGTGAAGGCAATGGCTTGCTGGTGGCAGGTAGCGGAGGGACACGATCAGATTGCGTCAAAACAAACAGAAAACGAGATGGCTCAGCCCCATATTCAATCAATGCACGATATGTATCGATATCTGTGGTTCTCGCACGATCATCGGCACGCAGCACCCAGATAATGAGATCCAGTTCGTTCAGTAAGCTTCGATAGAGGGACTGGTATTCTTCATCGTATTCAGGTGTTTCACCTACACCAGGTAAATCAACCAGTGTCATACCACATTCACCCACTTTCAGTACAAGGCGCTGCGGTTCACGAGTGCAGGCGGTTAAGTCATGAGTCAGGCAAACAGGCTGCTGAAACAGCGCATTGCAGAGAGAGCTCTTGCCTGAGCCGGTCTTACCCATAATGCCTATCACGGGCTGGTAGTGAATAGCTTTACTAAGGTGAGAGAGGATTCGTTTTGTTGCTTGCGGCGGAAGCTGGCTAAGGCAGGTATACAGGGTATCGCGAGTATCCTGCCATGACTCGTAATTTTCAGACATCATGTACTCCAGTGAAAATGCCTGCCGGGAAACGATTCCCCAGCGATTCACATGAGTAATATAGATGCAAAATTTTCTGGAATATTAATAAGGTGGCTTACAATGGTTGTTAATCAGAGTCTCTATGACTTCAGTGATAGTACTGTTTGTTTTCACACAATAGCTTTCCAGCTTCTTCTTCGTCGCGCTATCTACATAACAGTTAATGGGTTTTTTGTCCTTACGAGAGCGTCTGAGGCTATACTGACTCCATGAACGACTCATTTTATTAACAAATAATTCGCGTGCGTCGTCTCCCCCCTCCCATAACTCAAATGCGGCTTGAACGGCCAAGACATACTCACCCAAGTCAGATTCATCAGGGCGATAATTACTTGTGAAACTCCCACCAGTAACGCTTGTCGAAGGATTATCCTTATTTCTTTTTATTGAATATTTCCTTTGATAATCAGATATATAATCCCATGCCCATTTACATGCGCCTTCATCTTTTGCAACTAACCATGCTGGAGATAACCTGATCCGCCTCTCATTAATAAACTCATTTTTTAGCCTGCCCAGTAGTTCCCCTTTTGTGTACACGTGATCTGAATGAACGATAATCAAACTGTCCAGATAGTCAATAACCCACTTAAGGCGCTCAGGCTGGCTGGTACATGCCATATCGAATAATTTGTGTTCGTCCTCCCTAGTGAGTCTGCGGAGGAAACTATCCTCATCTCCCCATCGAAGTTTTGGATCACGGAAAAATATCGCATGTTTTTGCACCTTGAGCCGCCACCATAGATAAAGGGTCGCAACAGGATTTCTGCTAAGCCAGTCCATGTCAGCGTCGGAAAGAATATTTTCTTTCACAGCAACCTCCAACTCCTGGAGTTTGTCCTCCAACCTTATGCCCTGAGTCCCTGCAGCAGGTAACGAACTCAGCATCTCATTAATCTGCCGATTCAGAGTTTCGAGGTTGTTTCCGGTTTTACCTGGAAGAGATAATTTTTCAATTTTACTCAACCAGCTCAATGCAAACTGACACTCTCTTTCGCTCTCAAAACTAACCAGTCTCCGCACTGCAGAATCCATATCTCCCCCTTCCTTTGTGTTTAAAATTTCACCAAACCGAGTCCGTTATTGAATAGCCAGTATGATTAATAAATGAAGATTTAAACATAAAATATCGTCTTAAACGTGATGATAAACACATTAAATATTGCATTAAAAAAGTCGATTTAAAGAGTCTTCATTGACAGAAAAATGAGTAAATGTTGAAGCTAAACAACAAAACAATCTCAATGCAACCTTATGAAATAATGAAACATTAAATCAAATAAATGCTTGATAAGCACTAAATAAACAAATGATAAAACACAACAAATTAAATCCCTACAAACTTGCAGGCGATTAGAGTTCTATTCAACGTTATTATTTACGAATTGGGTCCAATCCTCTGGGACTGTGCTTCATGAAACTGTGCAGTGCCCATACCAAAATTAACAATTCAGGGTCACTTCCGGTTAGACGGTAGTGGATGTGTAAATGCATTACGGCTTCGTAGGGGAGAGTTGAGAGCGGCAATCCTGTTCCATTCTCTATGGGTAGGCATGGCCTCAGAACAGAATCTACTTGTTAGCGAATATCTATCACCTTTCTTACGTGGAGCTCTAACCATGCAATATGTAACAACTATAAGTCATGCCGTCAGTAGCTACGGCGAACTGGTAAATACTCGAACGCCCGGCCTACAGGATGGTGAATTTTTTCTATGCGCAGCCTGTAGCAGCACCCTAAAGCTCATCACTAACCACAATGGGATCAAGCAATTTGTGCATACCCTTCATAACAACGTAGCCATTATTAAGGCTATCGACTGCCCCTGGAGACCCCGAGAGCACAAACGGCAGATGAAGCAAGCCACTGTGGCTGGAATATGGTTCTGCGTTTTATGTAACCGTCGTTATAAGGGCAACAAACAATGTCCTTCCTGTGAAGACTGGACTTGTTCTCGGTTGATTGAAGAGTTACCAGAACATGAGAGCAAAAACGGGTTTGAATCTTTTCCCGGTGCCAGTGAGGAACCAGTCTGGAGTCTTTTTTAACATCGCTCCCTATCCTGTGAAGGAGATGACCGTTCCTCTATACAGAGCAACAGAACTCAACTCCTGACTAATCAACATAACAGGAGAAATGACATGCTAGATAACACATCTGTACTCCCGGATCTGATGAGTGACATGCTTGTGGACATGGTTTTCATTACCACTTTACTGAAGGTGACAGATAAATGGATTTATCAGCTAATCAAAACTAATCGATTCCCTGCACCCATTAAACTGGGCAGGTGCTCCCGGTGGCGTAAGAGCGAGGTTGAGGCATGGTTACAAGAGAAAATTGATGCCTCAGGAAGAGGATAATTCCAGAATCATTTTCCGCCACAGATAACGTGAAAGTGGTTTCATTTCGCCCACTGTAGCAAGGAGGTTTAAAGGATTTGATGTCGGTATAGATTTATTAGTATTCAATAAGTTAATTCAATCACTACATTCATATCTCATTCAATCAGTAGTAACTCACACAACTAATCCCCTGATCGTATACTCCTGCTACATTAGCCATGGCGGGTACTCTTACGTCTGGCATCGGGGGATTCACTTTACCTGGAGAAGGATTAAAACATGTCTTCCCGATACACATATAACTCTCACTACGAAGAACGTATTCAACAGACCATTGAATCAGCATTACTCAGACACCCCAGATTATCCTGTATTTTCACCGTGCTGCATTTTCCCGTCCGAGGAGATTCAAGACAGGATGCCGCAGTGATATCCCGATTTTTTGAGGCGCTGAAATATCAAATCAGGTCCTGGATGGTGGGAAAGTCTGCTCTAGGGAAACGAGTCCACCCTACTACGCTCCAATATGTCTGGGTACGCGAATTCGGAGGTATCACGGGTAACAAGCACTATCATGTTCTTTTGCTGCTCAATAAAGACACGTTTCACACTTTGGGACAATACTCCGCTCTACAGGAAGGCACTCTGTCTCTAGCAAACCTCATTCAAAAAGCATGGTGTAGTGCCCTAAATCTTCCCTGGTATCCACAAAATGCTTCCCTTGTTGCCTTTCCCCCTCGGCTGCCCTGTATGCATATCGACAAGCACACAAACGAACAGGATCAGCATCAGATATGTCAACGAGCTCGCTACATGGCCAAAGAGTCAACTAAGTACTCCGGTGATGGCGAACGTTCCTTCGGATGCAGCCGTCCAGACCCTGTATTGATTACCCCTGACGTTTAACTCCCCCCTTATAAAGTAAAAATCACCTGATGTTTATGGAGAATTAGATGCAACATTTTATTAGTCTCAACTCAAGGTATCAGCCATCCTACCCTCCGTATCTGGACAAAATGAGCTCAGTCATCAGACAGGCATTGAAAGCTCATTCACGATTGCTGGTGGTCAGAATGGAGTTGTGGTCTGACATTGATACGCTGGTTAACCGACGCCGAAACCTGTCCAGCAGTTTCATCGAATCATTGGGAACATCATTATCGGAAAAGACATGGGGTGCGAATACACCACCGGTAAAACCAGACTTTCTGTGGACAAGCGATGAACTCAGGCCTTTTTATCATGCGGTCGTCTTTCTGGACCAAGACATGGTCTGGAATAGCCTACCTATGCATACAAGGATTCCTGTACTGGACTCCTTACTTCGCGGGGCATGGAGTAAAACGCTTGGATTATCAGACACACCAATAACTGCCCCAGTTTATGAAAGAACACGTGACGGAATCTTTCTTCTGGACGAGTCCGATACCTTCATTCAGGAGGAGATCAACAGGCTGACATGGCATTTAAGTGACATGGTCCGTGACCGGCGTGGCGTAGCTTCCCCTGAAGCGCGAGCGTTGGAAAGCAGTGCCTGGTAGTTCCATTCAGAAAACCAGCAGTATCCTGTGAACGCGAAGCACAAGTTCTCCCCGAACTTTCTCTGCGCTTAAGCGTTATCACTTTAACACCTTGTAATATCAGGCGGATATGTATCAACGGGGATCTCCCCTTGTCGGCCTCTGTCCGCCATTATTGCTCTTTTCAGGACAACATAATGGATTTCACCACTGCACAACGAACTCTTCAGGCTGCTATTGACCAGTATCCCAGACTTATTGCACTGAACTTCAGTCTTAGCTCAGATACCAATGATTTAGAAGCATCCCATTCAAGATTTCAGGCCGCATTCAGACCACTATTGGAAGCATTCATAAACGAAAGAATTGATGCCGGAAAGACAGCGCCTCCTACACAGCTGCGCTATATATGGCTTCCGACCCAATCAACACTTCACGGCGTATTGCTATTGAACCAAAACAGCATCTGGCAAACCGGCAAAGATGGTGAGCTCTCGGACACCATTAGCTCAATAATTCATCTTCTTTCCCAAGCGTGGAAGCCCACGACAGTAAATCACTCTGTGAAGTGGCCGGTATCCTCTTACCTACAGTTGGATCGCACCGACTCAGAGTTATTTAATTGCAGTTACAGATTACTGTGGCAATACGTATCTAATCTGAAACTAACGCCCACTGAATCGCCACTGTTCTAATAGATATGTCAGAATCCATATGGATGGATTTACCGTGCTAGCTCACAGTTAACACTAACTTCCGAGCCTCGCTCTTAGCAGACCACACGCCTCTGCTAGCGGTCCGCTTTGTGCCAATACCGGACATTGCCAACATTTGTCTGTATCAATCTCAGAGAGTAGGTCCCCCGTTTGGCTGTTGGGTTACCGAGGCAGGTCTGAAGTATAGGGAGAACCTGACTGCCCTAAGCAATCCGCTAGTTACTTAGCCACGTTTCGTTGCGATTAGCTCATTAAATTTATCTAAAAATTAATAAGTTAACATTTTATACCCACCAATAACCACCAAAAAGATTGACGCAGTAGTTATGGTGGGTATAGTTAAGTCACCTTTGAAATCCGGGAGAATTTATTTGATGAAATATAACCATGAAAAATTTAGGCTCCAAAGAAGTCATTAATATGCTGAAAGAACGTGGATGGTGTTTTGTCAGAGCTAAAGGTAGCCACCACACTTTCATCAAGGAAGGGGTTCCGTACCACATCACAGTTCCTCATCCTGATAAGGATCTTGCCAAAGGTACGTTAAACAAGATCTTAAAGCTTATGTAATTCAGAAGGCACCACTTGGCAGTGGTGCGTTCGTCAAATTGAGTGAAAAAGTGGAATACTACATATGAAATTTCCGATCTATCTCCATCAGGCTGATAGCGGCAGTTTCTCCGGCTTCGTGCCGGACATCACAGGTGTGTTCTTTGCCGGTGATACAATCGACGATGCGATTAACGACGCTTACAGCGCGATTGATGCTCATCTCGATTTCGTAACTGAGTATGGTGGACCAGTTCCTGAAGCTAAGGAGATCACTGCGCATCTACATGATGAAGACTGTCAAAATGGGTTTTGGGCATTTATCGATATAGACCTGAGCAAGTATGACGGTAAGGCTGTTAAGCTGAACATCACACTACCTCAGAATCTGTTAGTAAAAATTGACCAATACGTGGAATCACATCGTGAATATGGTTCCAGGAGCGGTTTTCTTGCTGACCTGGCTCGACGCGAGCTACAGAAAAGCGTCTAAGTTGAATCAAAGTTACTTGTTAGAGTAGTTACTACCAATGGCCTGCATAACGCAGGCCATTGTCCTATATGACCGAATTTATGGCATATAAAAGCTGACCTGCCGCTATCACGGCTTGGCACTTTTACGAAAAGCTTGCCGCTGTCGTAATCATTGCTGGCCTGCTTGGTGCCGTATGGATCATGTTCATGATAGAAACCTTCACGCCTGATCTGTAACGCGAAAAGCCGCCATTATTAGTTGAAAGATTTCTGAGCGCTGCCGATACTCATTACAGTGGATGCGGGTGAGCCGGATAAGCCCACACCAGGCAGAACGCACCGCTTTCCCTGCGGTATTTCAATATTGCTGAACAGGCCGCCGCCAGGCGGTTTTTTACGCCCTTCTCCGGGCATTCGGTAAAACGCCTATTCTGCCGAATCAGACATAAAAAAGACCGTCCCAACGGGACGGCCTGAACGTGAAGCTGAACACGGTTTTTCAGCAGAAAGAACCTATAAAAGATGATTATACTATTCAACTTTTGAATTACTTAAGTACTCTCTCATACCCTCATCAATTGAATCCTTGTGAAAATGGGTATTCATTTCATTATGAACGGCTGTCAATATTGTATCGACTTGTAGTGACAATTTCAGCAGCTCATCCTTTTTTTCGTCGGTGTCAAATATCATTCTGGTACCATCAGGTACTTCCAACTTCTTTGCTTCGTCAAAGTTATGCCATAACCAGTCAAGCCAGCGCTGAGTTTCACCCAGTATTGCAAGCTCGTAGAAGTAACCTCTTGAGAGGTTTCCCATGTCAGCATGATACATAATAGAAGCAATATCAAAACTGCTGAGATTTATTTCTACGCCTTCCTCATGTGCATCTGCTTTAATATTTTTTAGTAATCTTATTGATTTCCTTAATCCACCCATCGTTGTGTTGCAGCGGCTCTCAATATAATTAATATGAAGAAATGGCGTATTATAAATGCGCTGGTTATCCTTTATGCTCAGAATTGCCACGCCTCTGTCAACTTCATTGCCAGTATCCTGATATCTGGCATTATTCCACCAAACAGCCGGGACTACATCCACATCTCTGGCTAAAGAGCCGCCTGTTATTTTCACTGCCTTGGAGTTTTCAGTGTGAACCGTTGCAGCCGGGAACGCAGCCCTGAGACTATCTTCAATTTCTTCCCGTAAGATCTGAAGCACATCAACAGCCTGTTTCTCGGATATAATATAACTGCTTGCTTTACTTCCTTCTCTTGAAAAAATAAATAGCTGTTCATCAATAGTAAGAATGTCTACATCGCTAACGCCTTTGATATGGATGTTAAGCGGCACAGAACCCTGCAAACGAAATGAAGCTGCAATTTCCTTTTTTTCCAGTCGGTTAGCAAGCTGATTTTCTATTCTCTTCCCTGTTTCGATGCTGACCCTCGTATAAACCGGATCAACTTCCTGCATGGCACCTAATGCATATTTTGTCGCTGATTTCCCGGATGCCCTGCTTTCCCAGGCTTCTTGTTGTCGGGATTTCTCCAGTAAGATCTCCCTGCTTTCAAGTCCGCTGTCCATTGCAAATATTTCATTTATCCCTCTTCTTCGTGTTCTCAACCTTTCGATTCGCGATGAAAAGTTATCGGCCATGTTATAATTTCCTCAGTTTCATTGTCCCAAAGGTATTCCGACCTCTGCCATTAAAATACTCACCATCAGCAGCTGTCAGGCTCTTATCAAAAGTTAATTCTGCAAACCCCATGTGCGGACTTAACTCTTTTTCATTTATTTTCGGATCATTTCTGTAGTTGTAAACTAAACGATAACCTATTTCGCCATCATTTATAATAGAAGCAGCTATGCTGTCAGAACCAGACTGTGAGGTTTGCAATCTTATATGAACTTTATCCCATGACTGGAATATGTTAATTTTAGCTTTCCATGAAAAAACGTCTCCTTCCTTGTTTTCTCCGCGCCCTTCACAATCCCACTCTCCAGATAGATCCGGGACGTTAATAATTTTTGATATTAACCTCCACTTCCATAACCTTGAATCAAAAATCCAGTAGAGAACCAGATACATTGTACCTGCACTTACAAGTGAAGATACTGTTGGGGTCATTACAGATTTCGCTTCAATATAAGAATGGCTTTCAAGGTAAGTGAGAATAAAAAAGACCAGAAGCCCTGATATCAGAGAAGCTAAGGATCCAATTATTTTACCTACCTTGCTCCTGTTAAAACCGCTTATAACAATATATTCATGGCTTTTCATATAATTCCCGAAAGTATGAGAGTGATAAATGCGCCGCTAAATTTCCTCAGAAATTTATAACATTATCTTATAGGAATCATCCCAATGCTACAGGCTTGTAGAATTTTCGTTAAAATCCTTGGTCTGCTTTTAGTTGCATCAGATCTACTTGCCGATTTACCGACAGATTTGGAAATTCGGTAAAACGCCAATTCTGCCGAATCGCCCCGCTGCGGCACGCAATACTACAAGCGCCGGGCCAGGCTACGCCGGTTCCCCGGCTGCGCGATTCGGTAAAACTCCGGTACAGGCGGATTTCCCCGAATGCGATTTACCGCCAGCGGAGTTTTTCTTCTTGATTTTTACAGCGTTCAGAATCGCGAGTTAGAAAATGTCATTCTTACATTAAGCCTATGTCCGCTCCTCGCTCGTAGCAGACCTGGAATCTCACTGGCTTGGCTGTTTGGTGCCAAAAGCGGACATAAATGAAGAAAGTCACTGCATCTGCTATCACGCCTCAAGGAAGAGTGAAATGATTGTCTCAGGCATTCACATTGCTGATGTGTTTTACCCGGCTTCCGACCTGAACGCTGCGCAGCTTTTCATAATTTCATGACGCAGCCACTGATGTGCCGGATCGGTATTTTTTCTGCTGTGCCAGGCCTGCTCATAGTTAAAGCCGGACAGAGGTAGCGGAGGCTCAAACCGGCACAGTGCTTCATGGTAACGCTCAGGTGTGACCGAGCGACTGGCAACAGTAAGCACGAGATCGGTTCCCGGAAGGAGGCTTACTGCCGCACTCCAGTGAGGCAGTGCCACGCAAATATGCCGTTTCAGTCCCCTGGCAATCAGTGCTTTTTCAATCTCATCGACGGCATCGGGTAACAGACCCAGCATCACATGTGGCTTCGCCAGCCACTCTTCCAGTGACAGCCTGCCGTTCTCCGGCATAAAACGCCGGTCGGCGAGGCAAATGAACTGTTCAGGAAAGAGTTTTTCTTTCTGTATGTCACCTGCCGCACCGGGAAAGATGCCGAGCGCCAGGTCGACTTCCCCGTCTTCCAGCTGCGCCAGCATCATTTCTCTGCTGGCCTGACTGATGGCCAGATCAAACCCTGGGGCGTTCTCCCGCAAATAAATAAGCAAAGGCGGCAGCACAATCCTTGCCGCATAGTCGGACATGGCGATACGAAAGCGTCGCTTCGCGGTTGAGGGGCTGAAAACCGGTGACCCTACCAGGTTATTCAGTCCGTATAGCGAGGCTTCAAGCGGAGGAAGCAGTGTCTGGGCTCTGGCTGACAGGGTCATTTTGCCGTTTTTACGGATTAACAGGGGATCGTCAAAGTGTTCCCGAAGCTGCGCCAGGGCATGACTAACCGCAGGCTGGCTGCGATGCAGCCTGAGCGCGGCCCGCGTCACGTGTTTCTCGGTGAGCAGCGCATGCAGTGTCAGCAGCAGATTGAGGTCAATCTTCCTGAGTTCATCCATCTCGTGCATATCCCCTATGCGTACAAACGATTTCAATAAATATAACTGATGATGAAAAATACCTCCATCGAGTCACCCACGTATGAAGAGGTATCGCATGTTGAGTAAGGGGTTAGTTTTAGCGTTCGTCCCGGTTGTCATGGCATTTATGGCCGGTGTGGTGCTGCCTTTTCAGGCTACCAGCAACGGCGCAGTAGGTAAGGCCCTGGGCCATCCGCTCTGGGGGGCCATCGTCTCACTTGCCGTCAGTACCCTGGTGCTGCTGCCTCTGCTGTGGGTGCTCAAGGTGCCGGCTCCCCGCCTGGCTAATGCCCTACAGGGCCCGTGGTGGCTCTGGATTGGTGGTGTACTGGGGGCGGTGTATGTCGCCAGTGCAGCAGCCTTCGCTCCGAAGCTTGGTGCCGGGGGCTTTATCGTCCTGGTGGTGGCCGGTCAGATGATCGCTGCCGTGATCGTGGATCATTTTGGTCTGATGGGACTGACGCCCCGTCCCGTCACGCACGCCAGGTTCGCCGGCGTGGCACTTATTCTGATTGGGGCAGTGCTGATCCAGTACACCGGCAGTGCCGCGACGGAGACCGCATCGATTGCTCCCGGCCAGGCCGGATCCTGATTCAGTCCGCGCAGCCTGTCTGGGCCCGTTTTAAAAAGAAGAAAACCTGAGGAGTACCTGCATGAATATCGTAAAAATTCAGTTCAGCGATGGCCGTCCGGATGTGACCGGTCTGGATGAGGTTAATCACGTCCTGGAAGCCGTTGGCGTTCGCGCAAGCACTATTCCAGTGCCAGCTGAAGCCCGACCGCTGCTGAAAGCTTACCAGAAGCGTGCCATCACCGAGGGCGAAGAGCGTCAGCTGATTTCCATGTTCAACCTGACCCGTCCTGAACTGATGGATCAGATCCGTCTCGCCGGTCGCGTGCCGGTTGTTGAGGATGGCGGTGAATTCACCACAGAAGGCGGTCAGTCTTCTTATCCGAAGGTGTATGACATGAAGGCCATGTCACAGGAGGTTCAGAACTTTGTGCTGAACAAGTACGGACGCCTGCATGTAAATACCTCTGATACCGGCATGGGTATCGATGAAGTGATGACGGTAATTGCCGGCGGACCATTTACCTGGATGTACCTGCTGCCTGATGGCGTCCTGGCACGCCTGACCGTGGCCTTTGTCGGCGAGCATGACGAAGCTGTACGCCTGAGCTACCCGGGGATCCGGATGCACGCCGGGTATATGGATGCCAGAGAAGGGCTGATTGTCGCCTTTGCCCACGGCCCGGATAACTTCGAAATTCGCTATAAGGCCGACATCGGGCACGCTCACCTCCTGGGTGACAACCCGTGGGTGGACTTCAGCGGCGACATGCCATCCCTGCACGACAAGCTGGCCTGACGGCCGCTAAGGCCGGCCCACGGGGCCGGCGCTTCAATTTTTTGTCAGCGCTTCCTGCAAAAGGCGCCGGCTGTTATCGCGCGCCTGCGGGCGGCTTTCTGACATTTGTCAGAAACGCTATAACCAGAGAATCTATGATGAAGCCTGCAACTGAAATCAAAACATCACATCCCTCCCGTCTGCGCTCCGTACTGGCCATTGCGCTTTTTGCTTGTTCTCCACTGCTGGCACAGGCGAAAGACGGTGGATATCTGAATCATGAGGCCGAGGCGCAGAAGGGCGACTTATACGCCGGGCATTTCCTGAAAAAGGAATATGCCCAGTCGCGTATCGTAAATCTCAGGGATTACAGCAATAACACCTGGATAACACTTGAAGGCAACATCATCAGCCAGACCAAGAACAAGGAGTTTGTGTTCCGTGATACCACCGGGAGCATCCCGATCGTCGTTGAAGACAGCGCGTGGCATGGCCATGAGGTGGACGCTATTGAGGTCGTTCGCGTTCACGGCCTTCTGACACGCGAGAACGTTAAGCCGGTGATGTATGTAAGTGATCTGACGCTTCCTTAATCACGAGCCACACAGGCCATGCCCGCAGCAACTACGGGCATGGCCTGAACCTGCCTGATGTGAATCCACCTGCAGGTTCCGGACGTCCGCGGCTTATTCATCACCACCAGTAAATTAGTAAATTGCTTTATCGTTATTTCAGTAAATATTTCTTTCACGGAAAATACCGTCAGTTAATTCTTTTTCGTAGCCTGTGCAGACTGTCCGGGGGATCTATGGCACACCTTAAATACCACCTGTTGCTGGTTTTCAGCACCATCATTATCGCGGGTTCGTTTATCTCGGCGCAGGCGCTCTCTGCAGACGTTGCGCCGGCGTCGCTTGCGCTGATGCGCTTCTGCCTGGCTGCTCTGGTTCTGGCACCCTTTATCCTTTTTAACACAGACAGACGCCGTACCTTTATCCGCATCCTGCCTAAAGGGTTAATAATCAGTTTCTTCTATGCTGCCTTTTTTATGATTATGTTTAAGGCACTGAAAACGACCACCACGCTCAACACCGGCACGCTTTATACCCTGGTGCCGTTTCTGACCGCCGTGGTCAGTATTTTCCTTTTCAGGGATAAAATCCGGGCTGGTACGCTTCTGGTTTACATCATCAGCACAATTGGTACGGTCTGGGTAATCAGCCGGAGTGAGGTTGATGTTCTCCTGCATCTGCAGCTTAACCAGGGTGATGCGCTATTCCTGATTGGGTGTCTTTCTATGGTGGGATTTTCGGTGTCGATGAAGCTGCTCTACAAAGGCGAGGAGATGCTGGTCTTTGTATTCACCACGCTGGTTTCTGGCGCGGCATGGATGGGCGGTGCCCTTATCCTCTCCGGTGAAGTTCCCGATTACTCAGGCATGAATTTTGAGCAGTTTCTGCATATGGCTTACCTGGCCATCTTTGCCACGCTGCTGACCTCCTGGGTCATGCAGATTGCGACCGTGAAGCTGAGTCCGCGCCAGGTCTCCGCTTATATTTACCTGAATCCGGTCTTTGTTGCCTTCATTGCCATGCTGACCAGCGGGCAGGCGCTGCCCGTCAGCGTCTATCCGGGTATTGCGCTGTCGATTCTGGCCACAGTCCTGCTACAGGTGCAGGCGGCAAGGGAACGTCGCCCCGTCACGGCGGGACGATGAGTCATGCCTGTTCCCGAAACGCAGACGTCACAAAATCGATAAACAGCCGGACCTTTTGCGACTGCTCCTTATGGTAAGGGTATACCGCATACAGTGAGTGGGTGTCCGGCACCCATTCCGGCATGACCTCAACCAGTTCACCTGACGCGAGCTCCGGACGGACAAACTCCTCCGGGATCAGGATAATCCCCAGCCCCTGAACTGCCGCCTGCTTCAGGGCAATGCCGTTATTTACCGAATAACTGGCCGGCATCAGCTCCACGGAAATGTTTTCGTTATCCCGGGTAAAAAACCATTTTCTGGGTGAAGAGGATAAGCTGTAGACCAGGCAGTCGTGTTCTTTCAGCTGTTCAGGATGCACAGCAGGGGCCGCCTGGCTGAGGTATGCCGGTGAAGCACACAGGATCCGGCGGACCGTACAGACCAGCCGCGAACGCATGGAGGAATCGTTCAACGCACCTCCTCCCCTGATGGCGACATCAATGCCTTTGTCTATGAGATCGACATAGGTGTCACTGAGGATCACCTCAGCACTGATATCAGGATAGCGGTGCCTGAACTCGCAGATAATCGGGTTGATTTTGATGAGTCCATACGACATGGGGGCGCTGACCCTCAGCCTGCCTTTTGGTGAAAACGAGGATGCCATGACGGACTGATCGGCTGACTCCAGCGCATCGAGTACGCTGCAAATCTGGCGGTAATAGGCCAGCCCGGATTCCGTTATGCTCATACGCCGTGTGGTACGGTTAATCAGCGCGGTGCCAAGGTGATCCTCGAGCTCGTTTATGTTTTTACTGACAGCTGCCTGTGACAGATGCAGATCGTCAGCCGCGGCCTTAAAGGTACCGAGTTCCACTACCCGACGAAAAACGTTCAGTGCCGTAATTCTGTTCATAACACCACTTTAATTTACTGAGGGTGAATTATCTTATCACCCGGCTTGTCTTTATACACTTTCAGGAAATCCGTATCTTACGGACATGTAATGTCTGACGATGAATACCATGAAAAAAATTCTCATCCTGAATGGCAGTAACAGTGCGCCGGAAGAGTCCATCAACTGGCAACTGGCTTCCTGGGTTGCAACCCGGTTCACACGTCATGAGGTAGTCCTGACCAGCCTCCATGAACATCCGCTGCCAATGTACCCGCTGGGGCATGAAAACGACCTGTTGCCGGAGTCGGTCATCCGACTCGGGGACATCGTAAGAGACTGCTCAGCTCTGGTTATCGTATCACCGGAGCACAACGGCCTGATGCCGGCCTGCCTCAAGAATGTCATCGACTGGTTGTCACGTACACGTGAGCAGGGCGAGTCCTTCTTTGGTGAACAGGGTAAAAAAGTTCTGTTGCTGAGCACCTCACCCGGAAAAAATGGCGGTGCAACCAACCTGAAGTATATGGGGGAACTGATGCCCTGGTGGGGCTGCGTACTGGTAGGGACTTACAGCGTGGGTGAGTTTTATCAGAAATTCCATGATGGCTGCTTTGATACCGAAACCGAAGCCGCATTACAGGAAATGACGAGTTTGCTCGAATCCCAACTCTGATGCACTTTCTTCATCATCATTGTCCCTTCACCAGGGGATTTTCTGAGTGTGTTTTGGCTGCAATTGCAGCCTTTTTTTGCTCTCTCGGTGTGCATATCTGTCATGCCGGTATAGGTCAGACCATACTGTCCTGATGACACCCCCTTTTCTAACCGTAACCTCATGGAGGTCAAAATGGCTGTACTTGAAAGCGGCATCTGGTACGCGAATAAGTCAGCAGATGCCCTGACGCATGAAGATACCTTTACAGGTGAAATTCTGCCGCAGGCCGGGCGTTATCATCTGTATGTCTCCGGTGCCTGCCCCTTTGCGCACCGTCCGTGGCTGGTTATTCAGGCCCTGGGGCTTGATGAAGCAATCTCCGTTTCATCCGTGGCTGCGGTCCGCGGTGATAACGGCTGGAGCTTCAGTAACGAAAACCCTGACCCGGTGAATCACGAAACCTGGCTGCGTTCACTGTACGTACGCACGGCAGCGGACTTTACCGGCCGGGTTTCGGTGCCCGTACTCTGGGATAAACAGGACGGGAAAATCGTCTGTAACGATTCGGCGAAGCTTGCAGCGGCGCTTGCCACCGACTGGAAAAGTCTGGCACGCAATACGACAGAGTTGTTACCGGCACCGTTTGCCTGCGAGATTGCGGAAATGAACGCCTGGCTTCACAGCAACATTAACCGTCGTGTTTATCAGGTCGGTTTTGCGACCCGTCAGGAAGATTACGACAGGGAGGTTGCCGTTCTGTTTGAGGCGCTCAAAACCTTAGACAAAAGGCTGACCACTTCGCTGTACCTGTTCGGTGACGAACTGACTTTATCCGACCTCTTCCTGTTCCCGTCACTGGTGAGATTCGAGACCGTGTATGCCGTACATTTCAGGGCAAACGTCAGGCCACTGCAGTCGTTTGAGGCTCTGTACCGGTACATGCTTAATCTGCTGACCCGGAAAGACTTCCGCCAGACCCTGGACATGCACCACATTCATCAGCATTACTATCTGTCGCATCGTCATATCAATCCGGCAGGCATTATTCCTGCCGGACCCCGCCCTGAATGGGTGAGACGTTATGGCCTGACCGTGTGAGTCACCGAGGGCCCGGGATCCTGTTATTCACCGGGCCCGTTAAAATCTGTGTTCCAGGGCAGCAGAAAGACCAATTGGTTGTCGTGCCGCTCTGGCAATACTCAGGATATGACGAAGTCCCCCCTCAAATCAGGCCTGGTACCAACAATCCGCCGCCTGACCCCGTACTTTCATATTCACCAACTCACAAAATTGCACCGATCTCGGGAAAATATAAGATAGCGTCCGGGACTTTTTCGCCGCTCTCGCTATCATGACTGCATACATTCATAGCAGACAAGGCACTGAAATGACAGTCAATATCAAAACTACAGAGCTCGCTTCGGAAACGTTGTTCTTTGGGCATAAGCCACTTTTGAACGATGACGCAATTCTGGATAAAGCTAACGAAATATTAGAGGAACTTAAACCCCGGTTTCCCAGGTGCCAAGCCAAAACAAAGGTCACTGATTTGAAAAATGGGCGGAGGACAGTGAAGGACATGGTGAGCTTTGGGATAGGCGAACACCAATACCCTGCGCTTGCTAAGACTGAGTCCTTTAAGCATTTAGTGGCACTGGTTAGCGCATTAAACCTGCTCGCCCCAAAATGGAAGCTGCAAATTAAGCCCTACCAGGATGAACGCGATCTGACGCTGGGATTCTATGATTACCTGGATGACAAGTATCACCCCAGTCGACTCGCTGGTGAGATTTTAAAAGGCTATTTTTATTGCCTTGGCCAATTTAACGCATCGGCCGCTGATCGTCTTAGCGCAACTGAAAATCACATCATTGAAATCATGCGTATGAGACCCCGTGTTAAAGGGGACCTTTTTAGCAAGGATTTTGATTACACAACCGGAACAGCAGAAGACCGTGGATGGCTGGACAGTATCATTGACCCTCTGCTCCTGCGTTATCCAGAAACACAGCACGATACGCTGGCAGAAAGTTCAACGCTCGCATTTCACAGACACATCAGCAAGAACATGGTGTTAAATGATTTCATTAATAGTGGCCATTATCACCAGTGGGAAAGCGAGCAACTCACCGACGTCATCCATGCTTTCAATCAATGGACTGAAGCGGAAGAACTGTCTGCAGTGCCGGCAGAGGATGAGGCCGATTCACGCATTGCTGTAACTTTTGCAGCCATCCACGCTGTGGATCGTTCCAGTAGTTTCGACTGGCAGTCGCAAATCCAGAATAATCTTCAGGATAAATACATCAGCCGCTTGCTGAAATTTGTGCGTTACGTTCGGTACGCCAAAAAACAGCAGAACAAAAAGGTTTCCCTGCGACTGATACGTCGCGGCAGCACAAACCGTGACCTGATGCTTTACCCGGCTCTACTGGAGCTCAGTGATAAAATCCACGACCCGGATCATCAGGTGATGTGCAGTAATGTCAGTAACTTACTGACTGAAATGAAAATCAATGCCGAGCTGACAAAGTTCATGGGCAATATTTTTGGCGCACTGTGCTGCTATGAAGGGGATGAAACTGACATCAATGCCCAGAAGTTTTCCTACTGCGAAAATCGTAAAAACTCATGGGAGTACCGGACAACATTTATGCATAAACTCCTGCGACTGGATTATGACCAGATGGAATCCTTCCTGGATGAACTGGACGCAATCCTGATACCCGAACGCGACATTCTTCAGTCGAGGCTTAACCACAAAATTGACCTTTACCAGAGGGGGTATGTATGAATCTTTCAGGAAGCATCACCATTGAAGTGTGTGACAAAAATGGCGAAGAGATTGAGGTCCTTGACATCAGTGCCTCTGAGTTCGGCCTTGAGGAATCAGGAACGCGTAACTATGACGGAGAGCGTGCCTACCGGGGGCTGTACATCTACTTCAACAGCGAGTACGGTTTTGATGTGCTGGCGGAAGCCGAGGAGATGAACCACTCCATTACTGATTTTGATATCAACCTGCGCCAGCACAGCAGCGAGTATCGGCTCAGCATGGATTCAGACGATATTGAAGCCAACCCGACAGACGCTGAGGTTGAATACGACGAAGACGACTGGCGGTGATCCTGATAGTAAATACCCGGCCAGCGTCGTGGCCGGGTATGACTGCCACAGCATCGCGAAGCAGGCGAAAGACATATTTCACCCTTGTGTTGACTGATGCCCGATAAGCACATTGATGTGTTCATCTCCGATGCAGGTTCCAGACTGTACGGGCTTAACATCAGTCTGCCGGCTTGAAGAAGACATACATTCCGACGCCATCCTTTCCCATGTCCTCGACGCGGATGATAGAAAAACCGCATTTATTCACATAGAAGCACACGTTATTGATAAGGCAGGTAGGTGTTCTCAGCGTCCATCCACTTTCACCCGGATGCGTCTTTTCAATTTCCGACCAGGCCTGGTGCCCATAACCTTTCCTCTGTTCATCGGGCAGGATGAACAGCTTTTCCAGAAGATTTGTTCCGTTGGCCACTATGGAAGTGATGGCTCCGCCGATGAGGCGATTGTCCACCCAGAAACCCAGCACACGTTTGTCAGGATGGGCGATTTCAGTCTGAAAGGAAAAAGTATCCTCACCATCATCCTCATCTTCTTCCATATCTGCAGGAAAATAAGGCCCGTTCGATTCAAACGATAATGAGTAGATCCGTTCCAGTTCGTTTGCATCCGACAGACTGGCTGCTTTAATGAGCATAAATTCCCTTATAGTACATATGCAAAAGAGACGGCCCGGGAAGCAGGTGGTGCTTCCCGGGGCCGTCTGGTCATTTATCTGTGGTTGTTTTGCGCCAACAGAAACCGGCGATTATTTTGCTTTATCCAGCACAACCGGATAATTACCGCTGAAGTCAATCCATGGGTTGGTGCCGAGCAGTTCCTGATGCGCAACTTCAGCCTTGTAACGCATGGTGAACTCTTTCGGACCATGGCCGAAGGCCACAATAAGCCCCTGTTTCGGATCCATGATGCCGGCATGCATGCCCAGGCCGTGGTAGCTCACACGAACCGCCTTGTCGTTCAGACCGACTTTCTCAACCTGGAAGCGTGCAACAGAGCCATCTTTCAACGTGAAGCCCCAGCGGAACGGACCGCCGTTAACCACAGTCATCACTTCATCAACGTCAGTGCCATCATCAGCCGAGTTGACGTGCATGCGGCCATATTTTTCCAGTACCGCCTTGTGGGTTTTTTCATCCATCGCCTTCATGTCATACACTTTCGGGTATGGACCAAAGCCGGTTTCTTCCGTTAACACGCCACCGCCTTTAACCGCCGGCGTACGACCCGCCATGGCAACCTGTTCAAGCAGCTGCTCCTGATTCAGGTGAAATTCCTTAATCAGCAGATCCTGTTCGGGTTTGGTCAGCGCACGGCTCTCAGATACCTTCAGGACAGGTTTTGCCGCTTCAGGAATATCAAGGGTGGTCACGTTGATGCCAATAGGATTAAGGACAGCATTGACCGCCTCAACGCCTTTCACATCCGGGCGACCATCGCTGAATTTCAGGGAAACCACGTCGTTCGCAAACGCATTAACAGACGTGACGGATGCCAGAGCGGCGGCCAGTAAAGCAACTTTAGTCAGTTTCATTCTGTACTCCTCGTTTAGGTGTTGAGTCCAGTGTAGAGGCCGAGTATGTTTACTGAAATAGCATTGTAATTAATACATAATTTACTGGAGGTGTTTTATATATCACTCAGAATCTGCTACTTCCACGGGCATCTGTTGACAGGAACCGCAGACTTTTTGCAAACGTCATCAGCCTCAGGGATACCCCCATCCTGAAAGGATGGGGACAATGTCAGAGGTTTGCCCGCAGGTCACCCTCTGTAAACATGTGCGGGAACAGACGCCCACCCGGATCGAGGGGGAAAGACTCTGCCAGCGTACCCAGATCAACCGGCACAAAACCTGAATCCTTTACCAACTGAACTGCAACCTGTTTCGCTTCCGGATTATCGGCGGCGATAGCCATTGCCCAGAATCCGGATTCAGACATCCCGCGGTTCAGAAGAAGTTCATGCGCAACATGGGTAAAGGCCCGGGCCACGTGGCTGTCGGGTAACAGCGATGCCATTCTGCTACCGGCAGTCTCTTCCGTGCCCAGAGCTGAGATAATGCGTCCTTCAGCAGACAGGGCAAAGGGGTTGGTCGCATCCACGATCACCTTAGATGCCGCCCAGGGCGCAATCGCCGGGATGGTGTCCTCAAGTGCAGGATAAGGGACGGCAATAATGATAATGTCACTGGCAGCAGCCGCTTCCCCGATGGTTTTGACTGTCGCCTGGTTATGCTCAATGCCGGGCAGGTTATGTCCATTGGCCGGATTTCTGGAGCCGTACACAATCTCATAGCCTTTTTTGAGCAGCAGTGTGCCGAGGGCTTTGCCGATACTTCCCGTACCGATAATACTGATGCGATCGTTCTTAATACCGTTACTCATAACATCTCCATTTAGATAAAGTTTTCCACAGACAGGCCGTGAAAACGGTTTGCACAAATTGTCAGTCCGGGGACGCTACTGGAGGGCGGGATAATCCGTATAACCACGCGCATCGCCACCGAAGAAAGTGGCTCTGTCGGCTTCATTCATCGGTGCCTGGACGGTGACACGATGGACAAAATCAGGGTTTGCCAGGACCATTGCGCCATACGCCTCGATGTCCGCCAGACCGGATGCGATATCCGCCCCCATCAGTTCACGCGCGCGACCGGGCCGGTTAAGAATCAAGGTCTGATCCCAGCGCTGTCTGAGCTCGGTGAGAAGAGCGTGCTGGCCCCATTCCATAACATCCAGAAAGGCCAGCCCCAGCTTGTTGAGTTCCGTTGCCAGATAACAGTAAAGGTCATAGCCTTCGCTTCCCTCATTCAGCCCCCCGAGCGTTGCGCCCGGTGACACGCGAAAACCGGTCCTTCCAGCACCAATTTCTTCAGCCACGGCCTTCGCCACTTCGATGGCAAAGCGGGCTCTGTTTTCAACTGCCCCCCCGTACATATCGGTACGCATGTTGGCGTTGGGTGCGAAAAACTGCTGGATGAGATAACCATTGGCACCGTGAATTTCCACGCCATCAGCGCCGGCTTCAATGGCGCAGCGGGCTGCGTGACGAAACTCCTCCACAGTTCGCTGAATGTCTTCAGCTGTCATCTCCCGTGGAACCGGTACATGTTTCATGCCGGCAGGAGTGTGTAACTGAACGTCGGGTGCAACGGCTGAAGGTGCAATGGCCTGCAGGCGTCCGTGCACGTTATCAGGGTGTGACATCCGGCCGGCGTGCATTAGCTGGATGAAAATCAGTCCGCCTTTTTTATGCACGGCTGAGGTGATTTTTTTCCAGCTCTGAATATGGGCATCCGTGTAGATGCCCGGTGTGCCCGTGTTGCCCTGACCGGTATCAGAAGGCTGTGTCGCTTCGGTGATGATGAGTCCGGTCTCAGCCCGCTGGCCATAGTATTCCGCCATCATTTCTGTAACCGTACCATCCGGATTAGCCCGACTGCGGGTCATGGGAGCCATAGCCAGACGGTTTCGGGTGCAGTAAATGCCCAGCCGGGCAGGCGTGAGTAAGCGTGTCATGGTAACTGTCCTGAAGAGAAAATTTGACACGCCGATGTTGTGCTATTTAAGCTGATGATGGAAATCAATTACCTGCACACCTACTATTCATCTCATGGATAAACTCCGACAAATTGACCTGAATCTGCTGTTAACACTGAACGTTCTGTTAATCGAGAAACACGTCTCGCGTTCCGCTGAGCGCCTTCATAAAAGCCAGCCGGCCATCAGCCACGCTCTTGCATTGCTGCGCCGTCATTTTGACGATCCTCTGCTGGTTCGTCGCAATGGGCAGATGGTGCTGACGGCAAAAGCCGCGGCCCTGTTGTGCCCTCTTCATGATGCGCTGGCCAGTCTGAACGGACTGATGGGGGGGACGTCCGATTTCGATGCATCGCAGGCGAAGGGAAAATTCAGGATCGCCATGTCTGATTACGCAACACGATTTGTGCTTCCACGGCTTGTCCGGCACGTACGTGAACATGCGCCGGGCCTGGATTTATCCGTCAGTCAGGTAAGCCGGCAGGACATGCTCCTGCGGCTCAGGGACGGCGAACTGGACCTGGCGCTTGGATTATTTCCGGATCCACCGGAACATATCCGCGTGCAGTCACTGTTCCATGAAAATTACGTCAGTGTGGCAGATAAAACATCGCTACCCCGCCAGAGAGAGCTGACGCTAACCGAATGGCTGGAGAGGCCGCACGTGCTTGTTGCCCTTCAACCGGATTCACATGACGAAATTGAAAGGGCACTGGCACTGCAGGGTCTGGAGAGACGCATCGCCGTAGCCATGACGCACTGGGGGGTGGCCCCGGATTTAATTCTCGGTACAGACCTCATTCTGACGGTCGCGCAACGTGCGGTGGAGCCATTCACCCGGTATAAGGGGCTTAAATGCTTCGCGCCTCCGGTCGCCCTGGAGCCTTTTGCTTACCAGCAGGGATGGCACGTGCGTCATGAAATCGACCCGGCTCACAGATGGTTGCGAGAAGCCGTGTGGAACTGCAGTCAGCCTGTGTAACTGCACAGCCTGCAGAGACCGCCACTATAACCAGGCAAAATACGAGCATTCTTAACGGAAAAGAAGGTTTCCATAAATGCGTTCCCGAGTTTCCCCACACTCACAGAGCAACATTTTTGTGTGATTGCTGAAAGAAATATGGTTGTGACCTGCTCTCCGTTGATTGAAACACAGCATAGCTAGCAACATCCATAGCAACTCAATTACGAACGTCAGCTCTTCGCTCATAGCAGACCTTTGGCTCAGTTAGTTTTCCCTTTCTGTATCAACAGTGGATGAAGAGGAGGTATAGAACTTAGCCTGTTCATCACATTAGTCCTATCTATGTGATCGATCGCAGCAGTTAAGTAACCTCTCCTGATTTCAATATCCAACCAGACACATTCAATATTGAAATCGATAAATACTTCCATTATTCTGGAAATATGGAATTATAAATTGTGAGAACGATCATGGAACTGAACTTTGCGGCGACGGTGCTGAAAGAACTTGGACATATGACAAGGCTCGGTATCTACAAAAGACTGATCAAAGCAGGACCTACAGGCATGGCTGTGGGCGAACTACAGAAGCAACTAGAGATCCCAGCTTCCACACTGAGTCATCACCTTTCATCGCTGATATCTGTATCTCTGGTTCGTCAGGAACGGCACGGTAGAACACTTTACTGCCACGCTTGCTATGAAAATCTTGGTGCGTTGATTTCCTTTCTAACAGAAGAGTGCTGCTCGGAAGCATGTGAACCAGGCGATACTGATACCGATGTCGGAGAATAAGATGTCCATTGAACTTAAGAATGTTGATGCAAGCCTGCTAGACACCTCAATCACAGAGGCAAGATTCGGCGTTCCTGCCGTTCCCCATCCTCCTCGTATCCTGATGCTGTACGGATCTGTGCGCGAACGTTCCTACAGCCGACTGGCCACTGAGGAAGCTGCAAGGTTGCTGACTGCCATGGGCGCAGAGGTGCGGATCTTCAATCCTTCTGGCCTACCGCTTCCTGATGATGCGCCTGACTCGCATCCTAAAGTTATGGAACTGCGCGAGCTGGTTCGTTGGTCCGAAGGCATGGTGTGGTGCTCACCTGAACGCCATGGTGCGATGACCAGCATCATGAAGGCCCAGATTGACTGGATACCACTTTCTGAAGGCGCTGTTCGTCCTTCTCAGGGTAAGACACTGGCCGTTATGCAGGTCTGCGGTGGCTCTCAGTCTTTCAATGCCGTAAACCAGATGCGCATTCTTGGCCGCTGGATGCGGATGATCACCATCCCGAATCAGTCCTCTGTGGCAAAAGCCTGGCAGGAGTTTGATGAAGATGGACGAATGAAGCCGTCGTCTTATTACGACCGGATCGTGGATGTGATGGAAGAACTGGTGAAATTTACTCTGCTGACCCGAGGTAACTCAGCCTATCTCGTTGATCGCTACAGCGAACGAAAAGAGTCTGCAGAAGAACTTTCCCGGCGGGTTAATCAGAGCAAAATTTGAGGGCTGGTATGAGTGATGTAACGCCATTCAACAACTGCATGAGCGTGTTCTGGCGGCAACATGAAGTCGAACTATCTCGCTTTTTGACATCGAAGACAGGTGATAGCGAAAAAGCAGCAGACCTTCTACAGGAGCTATTCCTGCGTGCCCGCGCTCATTCAGACAGTTTCTGCGAGATGGAGAATCCGCGAGCCTGGCTGTATCGGGCGGCGAGGAATCTGCTGATTGATGAGTACCGCACCACCAGGGAGTTCGTTGAGCTGGAAGAAGATGCCCCATTCACAGACGCATCCCCTGATGCCATCTCAACGCTGGGTATTTGCCTGCCTGAAACATTACAGGCATTACCTGAAGATGAGCGGTGGTTGATTGAAGAATCCGACCTTAACCGGCGTCCCCAGCAGTCCCTGGCCGATGAACTGGGAATCACACTTACGGCGTTTAAATCCCGTCTGCGTCGGGCCAGAAAACACCTGAAAGAGACGATGACAGAACTTTGTCAGATTGAGGCGGATGACACGTCTCCCGTCTGCTGCCACAAAAAAATGAATTAATCGCGCATCTTTTTCCCATCACCTTCGTTTACCTCAGTGTAAAGCCAATTGACTAAACACTGAGGTAAACAGTCCATGTCAAAAATTGAGATCTTTGAAGCAGCAGGCTGCTGCGCAACCAGTAGCGTTGTGGTCAGCGACGAAGCCATCAAATGGAACGCCAGCGCCGAATGGGCGAAAAAAAATGGCGTTGATATTCAGCGCTACAGCCTTGCGAAGAACCCGCAGCAGTTCCTGAATACCCCTGTCATCAAAGAGTTCCTGAACACATCAGGAATGGAGTCCCTCCCCGTCACCTTGCTCGATGGGAAGCTCGTGATGGCAGGCAAACTCCCGACGCGTGAAGATATCGCCCGTTGGTCAGGTATTGCGCTTACTCAGGACTGGAGTGAAGACAGCGCCCAACCACGCTGCTGCAGCATTCCACGTATGCCTTAATTCCAGAGGAGCTAACACTGATGAATATGCCATTTTTAAAAGACATTCCCCCATTCATCTTCTTCACTGGCAAAGGTGGCGTGGGTAAAACATCTCTGGCCTGTGCTACTGCAGTATGGCTGGCCGATCAGGGCAAGAGAACGCTTCTGGTGAGTACCGATCCGGCTTCCAATGTCGGCCAGGTCTTTAGCCAGACTATCGGCCACCGAATCACAGATATCAGCACCGTTGAAAATCTTGCTGCGATGGAAGTTGATCCGATGGCTGCAGCGCAAGCCTATCGTGACCGTGTGCTTGACCCTGTTCGCGGGCTGATGCCAGCCGATGTGGTCAGCAGTATTGAAGAGCAGCTCTCCGGCTCATGCACCACGGAAATCGCTGCGTTTGATGAGTTTACTGGTCTGCTGACCAATCATGAGCTGCGGGAAAAATATGACCATATCGTATTTGATACCGCGCCAACCGGTCACACCATCCGCATGCTTGAATTGCCGGGAGCCTGGAGCGGTTATCTCGAAGCGAACCCTGATGCCGCTGCAAACCTTGGACCTCTGGTAGGGCTTGAGAAACAACAGCACCAGTACTCCGATGCGGTTAAAGCGCTGTCCGACGCAGCTCTCACACGCTTAGTGCTGGTTGCCCGAGCTCAGGCTTCAACGCTGAAAGAAGTATCTCATACGCACGATGAGCTGTCTGCTATCGGTTTGCAGCATCAGCACCTTGCCATCAATGGTGTGCTGCCACCGTTTGCAGGTGAGGATGATCCACTGGCGCAAAGTATTCTGGCTCGGGAAGAAAAAGCATTACAGGCAATGCCTGATAATCTGGCTAATCTTCCCCGCTCACAGCTATATCTGAAGCCATTTAACCTGGTCGGTCTGGAAGCATTGCGGGAGTTATTTACAGAGAGCAAAGCCACACCGGCTCTCCCTGCTACCACGCTGAATACTCTGGATTTGCCGAAGCTATCCTCACTGGTGGATGAACTCAGCCAGACAGGTAAAGGGCTGGTCATGACGATGGGTAAAGGCGGAGTGGGCAAAACGACCGTTGCGGCATCAGTCGCGGTATCGCTGGCGAAACGTGGCCACAAAGTCCATCTGACCACATCCGATCCGGCAGCACATCTGTCTTACACGCTGGATGGATCGCTGCCCAATCTTCAGGTCAGCCGTATCGACCCTAAGGTAGAGACAGAACGTTATCGCCGCTTTGTCCTGGAAAATCAGGGCAAAGGATTAGATGCAGAAGGGCTGGCGGTGCTTGAGGAAGACCTCCGCTCACCATGCACTGAAGAGATTGCCGTCTTCCAGGCATTCTCTCGGATCATCAAAGAGGCAGACGACCATTTTGTCATTATGGACACCGCGCCAACAGGTCACACACTTCTGCTACTGGATGCGACGGGAGCCTATCATCGGGAAATGGTGCGCCAGATGGGGCAAACACATGACCATGTGATGACGCCAATGATGCAATTGCAGGACCCGGAGAAGACGAAGGTGATTATCGTGACGCTTGCCGAAACGACACCTGTACTGGAAGCAGCAAACCTGCAGCAGGATTTGCGTCGCGCTGGCATTGAGCCGTGGGCATGGGTTGTGAATAACAGCCTGGCGGCAGCTGAACCGTCTTCACCTTTCCTGAAGACCAGGGCGAACCGCGAGTTGCCTCTCATCTCTGATGTGGCAGAGCAGTATGCAAAGCGTATTGCATTAACAGCGCTACAGAGCGAAGAGCCGGTTGGTATTGACCTGCTGGAAGAAATGGCGAAGTAACAATGAAGGGGGCATTAGCCCCCTTCATGCATTGCTGTCGCTCTATTTTCCCGATGGATAACAAAGGTCTCTGTCATTTTCCAAAAAGAATCTTTTCAAGTTCGATTAACTGTTGCTGAGATTGCTCATTGAGGTGAGCCTCGGCCTGGTCATACCAGGTCAATAGGCTACGCCCCAATGGCGTCAGAACTGTCCCACCACCTTTGTTACCACCAGTGGAAGTAATTACAACTGGCTGACCAATTCCCTTATTCAAAGTGTCAATTAAGAGCCATGCTCTTTTATAAGGTATCCCCAAATCTTTAGCTGCCGCAGAAAGAGAGTGAAATCCATCAATCGCCCTTAAAAGGTCAACCTTCCCCGGCCCTAGCGAGATGTTGTCGTTAATATAGATCCTCGGTCTGACTAAGATTAAGTTTGATTTAAGGGGCTTACTTTTCATTCTGATACCTTTTTCAAAATCATTTTCTCTGTGATGCGGAATAGTCCAAAGCGTAAACCACCATCATCTTTGCCGGGTATGCTTAAAGGTTTTGATTGCGGAAATAAGCAGTACCACGCCCAACAGAGTCATAAGTACTCTTACCGGGAACATACCGAGCATAAGGCCCCCAATAGCGGCACCTATAACGGAACCGATGACCATCCACACAAAAAGTTTTTTCTCTTTTCTCAGGATCTGGAAAGCATCTGCATTAGTGTAGCGAGAGAACCCCACAATCATCGTCGGTAAACTGATCATGAGTGACAAACTGCCAGCCAGTTTTATGTCAGCCCCAAAAAGGATAACGATGGTTGGTATAAGGAGCTCTCCCCCTGCAACACCCAACAGAGCTGCAACATTCCCGATAAAGAAACCAGCAATAACCCCCGCAATAATGGTGGCGACTCCAGGCTGGAATAATCCAGCGGAGTTATCATGCAAAGGCATCCATGCTTCTGAAAGCATGACGAAAGACAGGATAACAAGCAGGATCAGAATGATTCTGTCCAGCCAAATACGTGACATTTTTATAGCTCTTCCTGCAGCCCACCATGCTCCGATAAGGCTCCCGGCAAGCAAATTGATAACAATATCAAGATGTGCTAACAGCTGGTCAACTGCAATCGACTTTGTGCGGAATATCAAAGCAACGGCAACGACAGTAAGGCTCATTGCTTTGTTAAAAATAACCGCTTCCAGCGTGGGCATTTTGAAACTACCAATCAGGACCGGAAGGCGGAATTCAGCACCACCAAGACCAATCAATCCGCCTAAAGCACCTATTAACGTGCCTGATAAAAAACCTTTTCCGTTCCGTTTCGATTCTGATGACATGTATTTACCTTTCCCGTTATGTCAAAAATGACACAACGGGAAAGGTAGCATAAAAAATGTGGACTCTGGAAGCGTATATTTAACTTTCTGGAGGGATGATGAAAAAAGAGGATATGAAAGGGCCGGGAAATTAGCCCTTTCATTGGCTGAAATTACTTGCTGTCTATTCGTTTTCCACTAGCGTCCACGACCTTCTCACCATCTTCCTTGGTGAAAGCCGCTTTCTGGGCATCCGGAAGGATATCCAGAACCACCTCGGACGGACGGCACAGTTTAGTGCCCAATGGCGTCACTACGATCGGACGATTAATCAGAATCGGATGTTGCAGCATAAAGTCGATGAGCTGGTCGTCAGTAAATTTATCTTCTGCAAGACCCAGTTCCTCATACGGCTCGACGTTCTTACGCAGCAAAGCCCGGACGGAAATGCCCATATCCGCAATGAGTTTGACCAGCTCATCGCGTGAAGGTGGAGTCTCAAGGTAAAGAATAACGGTCGGCTCATTACCGCTGTTGCGGATCATCTCCAGCGTGTTACGCGACGTGCCGCAGGCCGGATTGTGATAAATAGTAATGTTGCTCATTTCAGTATCTCATTACAAAGTGAAAGAGAGACGTAGCGCCAGCGCGGCCAGCGTTACAAACAGCACAGGCAGAGTCATGACGATCCCGGTGCGGAAATAGTATCCCCAGGTGATGGTCATGTTCTTCTGTGAAAGGACATGCAGCCAGAGCAGCGTTGCCAGGCTACCAATAGGTGTAATTTTCGGTCCCAGATCGCAGCCAATCACGTTGGCATAAATCATCGCCTCTTTGATAACGCCTGTTGCGGTGCTGCCATCAATAGAGAGAGCGCCAACCAGCACGGTAGGCATATTGTTCATGATGGAAGACAGGAAAGCCGTCAGGAAGCCAGTACCAAACGTCGCGACCCAAAGTCCTTTATCTGCCAGCACGTTCAGTACACCAGAGAGATATTCTGTTAGACCGGCGTTGCGCAGGCCATAGACCACCAGATACATCCCCAGAGAGAAGATGACGATCTGCCATGGCGCACCGCGAAGCACCTTACCAGTGTTAATGGCATGGCCTCGTTTTGCCACCGCAAACAGGATTACAGCGCCAACAGCCGCAATCGCGCTAACGGGAATACCGAGTGGCTCGAGGACAAAGAACCCAACCAGCAGAAGAACTAAAACAATCCAGCCGGTTCTGAAGGTTGCCAGATCTTTAATCGCTTTCGCCGGTTCTTTCAGGAGAGCCAGGTCGTAAGTCGGCGGAATATCTTTGCGGAAGAACAGATGCAGCATCACCAGCGTGGCGATAATTGCGGCAATATCCACCGGTACCATTACCGACGCATACTCAGTGAAACCCAGCCCAAAGAAGTCTGCAGAAACGATGTTAACCAGGTTCGACACGATGAGCGGCAGACTGGCCGTATCAGCAATAAATCCGGCGGCCATGACAAATGCTAGTGTCGTGCCTTTGCTGAACCCTAATGCTAATAGCATTGCGATGACTATCGGCGTCAGAATCAATGCCGCACCATCGTTGGCAAACAGTGCCGCCACCGCTGCACCGAGCAGAACAATATAGGTAAACAGCAAACGCCCACGACCGTTACCCCAACGTGAAACGTGCAGCGCCGCCCATTCGAAAAAGCCCGATTCATCGAGCAACAGGCTGATAATAATCGCGGCAATAAAGGTCGCCGTCGCATTCCAGACGATATTCCACACAACAGGGATATCACCAAAATGGACTACGCCAGATATCAGCGCCAGTACCGCGCCCAGCGTCGCACTCCAGCCGATCCCTAATCCCTTCGGTTGCCAGATAACCAAAACGATGGTCAGGATAAAAATAGCGCCTGCCAGTAACATAAATCCTCCAGACAGGACGGCAGAGCCGCCCTGTGTATGTCAAAAAATTAAACTGCCAGCTCTCTGAGTTTCTCGATGCCAGTAGGCTCAGAAGCCATTACCGGTACTAATGCTATGCGGCTTGCATGCTGGTTCTTCACCGCCTCGATCTGAGGAAGTTCTTGTCGGGCACGCTGGCAAAGCAGTGGTGAATGGGTCTGTGCAATAGAAAGGCTGTTATTGATAATCCAGCCCCAGGGATGAATTCCCGCACGCTCAAGATCGGACTGCAGGTTTGCTGCTTCCAGTACCGGAGTGGTTTCAGGCAGAGTGACCAGCAGGACTTTGGTGCGTTCCGGGTCCTGAAGCTGCATCATCGGAGTGGTAAAATGACCTTTATCCCCCATCTTCCTGGCAATCTCACGATGATAAGCCCCGGTAGCATCAAGCAGTAATAGCGTATGCCCGGTCGGTGCCGTATCCATGACCACAAACCGTTTACCTGCTTCACGGATTACGCGAGAGAACGCCTGGAAAACCGCAATCTCTTCTGTGCAAGGAGAACGTAAATCCTCTTCGAGCAGTCGTTTTCCGGCCTCATCCAGATCCCGGCCTTTCGTCTCAAGAACATGCTGACGATAGCGTTCGGTTTCATCGTGCGGATTGATTCGGCTAACCTGCAAGTTGTTGAGACTACCGTCCAGAGTTGCACTCAGGTGCGCGGCAGGATCTGAGGTAGTGAGGTGTACATCAAAACCCATATCCGCCAGCCTGATGGCGATAGCAGCAGCCATCGTAGTTTTACCCACACCACCTTTGCCCATCAACATAATCAAACCGTGTTCACTGCGGGCGATATCATTGACCAGGCCAGAGAGCGATAAGTTTTCAGGCGTGTACAGGATGTTCGTTACCGGGAGCGGTAATGCCTCAGAATAGGTATCCAGCAGTCCCTTCAATGCTGAAACACCAACCATATTGACTGGCTGTAGTAATAGGGTATCTGTCGGTAGCTCAGATAAACCGGCAGGAAGATTTGCCAGTACCTCCTGCTCACGTTGCCATATCGCAGCGGCCAGGGCGTCATGTTCAGCTTCGGCTTTAGGCAGCACACCATTAATAACCAGGTACTGGTTTTTCAGGCCAATTGCGGCGAGTTCTTCATGGGTGCGGGCGACTTCCTGCAGCGTAGATTTTTGCAGTCGTGCAACCAGAACCAGGCGGGTACGTTCAGGATCGGATAACGCCTCTACCGCATGAGCATACTGCTCACGCTGCTTTTCCAGCCCGGCCATTGGGCCAAGACAGGAAGCACCATCTGGATTACTTTCAATGAAGCTACTCCAGGCACCGGGAAGCTGGAGAAGGCGAATCGTGTGGCCCGTTGGCGCTGTATCAAAAATGATGTGATCGAAACGGGTCAGTAGGGAAGCGTCTGTCAATAAGCCGGTGAACTCATCAAACGCCGCAATCTCAGTGGTACATGCTCCTGAAAGCTGCTCGCTGATACTGTTAACAACGTCATCAGGCAGAAGACCTTTGATAGGATCAACGATTCTGGCGCGGTATTGCTGGGCGGCTTCCTGCGGGTCAATCTCCAGAGCAGAAAGTCCAGGAACTGCCGTCACAGGGCGAATGGTATTACCGATAGCCTGATCGAATACCTGGCCGACATTGGAAGCCGGATCGGTACTGACCAGCAAAACCCGCTTACCCTGTTCAGCAAGGCGGATTGCCGTCGCGCAGGAAATAGACGTTTTTCCTACACCTCCCTTACCGGTAAAAAACAGGTAAGGCGGGATATTCTGTAAGAATTTCATATGTCCTCCTGACATATTCAGCAACAGGAAGTATTACCACCACAGCAGCCGGTGGGAGCTAACCCTACCTTCTCCAGCGGAATACCGAACCAGCGAGCCAGCTCAGCACGTTTTGGGTATCGCCCTGCCATCACCGTTTCACCGTCCAACAGCAGTAGCGGAAGCCCTTCTGCTCCAGATGCTTCGAGGAATGCTTTCGCTTTCTCATTCTGAACAAAGCTCATGGGCTGCTGCGCCAGGTTGTAACGTTCAACCTGTACACCACGTCCTTTCAGCCACTGCACATCAGCAGAAAAATCAACCAGAACCTGATCGACATCTGAGCCACATACGCCGGTACTGCAGCACATTGCCGGGTCAAACACCGTTAACGTCTTCATTCTGAATACCTCACATTCGAAAAATCATATATGTTCAGGCAAATTTTTTAGATGCAAACAGCCTTACCGCTACCAGAGCAGTTTGCCGATGCCAGCTTACGGGCGATGGCCTGTACATCGTCCTGTTGGCTTAACCAGGCCTGCTCAATCACCTGAGCGGCCCAGGAAGGAATATGCGGGGATAAGCGGTAGTGAACCCACTTGCCCTGTTTGCGATCCAGCAAAAGTCCACTTTCCCGGAGCATTGCCAGATGGCGTGAAATCTTGGGCTGAGACTGTTCTAGCGCAGCGCAAAGGTCGCACACGCACAGCTCTCCCATCTCTCTGAGCAGCAACACAATGCCCAAGCGGGTTTCATCGGAGAGGTTTTTGAAGAGTTGTAAAGATGAGAGCGACATTATGACTCCTTTGCTGTAAAAACGTAGGGTACTCTTCACCCAAAAAAAATCAACCACACATCCGAAAAAACGAATGTGAACTCTCGGTGGAACAATCAATACTGTGTACTTCATTAATCAAACAACGATATGACCATCATTGATGTACGGAAATATCTACCGCCCAAAGCAAAGACGCCAATTTCATTCAACTTCATGAAGGGTTAGAAAACATCAGTTATCTGGTTCTTCCACTGATCCTCAGAGAGATATCGTGGCTTCCATTCCAGACCTTCCCAGCCACAAACTAAAAAGGAAATTGCAAATCGCTCATCATAATTTCCGATTAAGTTGGTTCCAACGTCAACCTTAACCACCAAACCAAGAGACTGAAGATACCCAATTGCTATCATTACTTCCTGGTAATTTATTGATAGTCTTGTTTTTATTGTTTTTAATGTTACAGAGGAATGCGAGCATCCGCGGGAACGCACCATGAGTAGGTACAAAAATAACCTCAGCGCATTAAGTTCGTGAAGGCTGCGGTTAGTCATAGACTCAAAGGCCGTGATTCTATTTTTTTCATCAATGACTCCTTTAAACGGTAGCTTACACCAGTGTCCATTGGCAGAGCTAAACCTGGCAACCCTTCGGACCCCATCTTTCCGTTCACAATTCAGCAAAATATACTTCTTCTTCCGATCACCAGAAACCTCAATAGCTTCAGAGTGTTCCAAGAAACGCAATCCATCGCTAACCAACTTTCTGCTCAATGAACAGAGTTGCGAAATCTGATCATAGGTGAGGTTAGCACTGTAAATACCATTTTCATCAATCTCAGATTTTAAGCAAATCAACATGAAGATTTTCAACGCCGATATACCTTGAGATATTTGGTTTTTTTTTAATTGTTTTAAGAGACCGCAATCTCTCATGATGTAGTAAGGCATTGGTTTCCATAGAAAATTCATATCACTTACCTACAACTATTGAGTAGACAAAAAGAAGGATGGCTATTGAGAGAGCCAACTTAGTGAGATCGTCAGAAATCACTGCTAACCTTTCAAGTAGTTTTACCATATTTTCCAATGACATATACACACCTCGCATCGAAATATTATCGCGTTTTTTCGAAGTATGCGCCGTTACTTAAAAGACTAAAAGTCTTTTAAGTAACATCTTTCTAGAAGAAAGCATAGAAATAAAAATATATTAATCAATTAGATAGTTCATTTTTATAGTTCACGAAGATACCATTACAGTTCATAAAGTACTGCTTTTTATAAATTGAGAATGATTCTACGGTAACTTGCCGGGGTATATTGCATCAGCTTCGAAGGTAGTGCGGAAACCCTTCATGAGGCAGCACCCTCTCTATGTGCGGATCTTTCCTTGAGCACAATCACAAACACATTTGTAATGGCATTGCACACATGGCAAAAAAACAATCTTCCTTTAGAAGGTTGCATCTGGATGATGAGAAATTGACGCCTCTATCTCATTCTGATTTGAAAATGCTTTTAAAAATTCATAAAACCATTACTATCAATAGGTTATTGAACAAACTTGGTGGTGTTATGTACCTGAAAATTTTGAAAGTATGGAATTTCCGAAAGTATGGCTCTTCGGAGGAGATTGATCTAAACAAACCAAATTTATGTTTGCACCTTAAAAAAGGCCTTAATGTTTTAATAGGTGAAAATGACTCAGGGAAGACAGCGATAATAGATGCTATTAAACTGGTTTTAAAAACACATAGTTTTGAATGGATCAAAGTTGACGAAAATGACTTTTATAAAAATACAGACCGACTTAGAATTGAATTAGTTTTTGACGACATGGAAAAAGAAGCCCATCATTTTAATGAATGGGTAGAATACCATCGTGACGGCGATAGGATACATCCTTCTTTGACGTTATCTTACGAAGTATATAAAAAGAATGGAAGGATAATACAATCAGATATAAATGCGGGAAGTTACAACCAAGGGAAAGCACTTAAAGCTGAAGCAAAAGAGTATTTAAAAACAACATATTTAAAACCACTTCGCGATGCTAACTTTGATTTAACTCCTAAACAAAATTCTAGACTATCACAAATACTTAAAACTCATGCAGCCTTTAACAACAAGGACAAAAACCATAGACTCCTTGATCTTTTTATAGAGTTCAACACTAACGTATCCCTTTATTTTGAAGGGAAAGATTCTCAAGGTAATATCATTCCAGATGACAGCAAAGGTAAGGAATTAAAAGATAAAATTGAGGGGTTCGCCAGGGATTTTATTGATGAATCTATATCGACTAATTTTGAAGTAACCCCAGCCAACATCAAATCGATTTTAGAAAAGTTAGCTCTGAAGATACAAGATGGCATTAACCCTGGCCTTGGGACATTAAACAAATTATTTATGGCTGCAGAGTTACTTCATTTAGAGGAGAGTGATTGGTCTGGATTAAAACTATGTTTAATTGAAGAACTAGAAGCACACTTACATCCCCAAGCTCAAATGAAAGTTATTGAATCATTACAAAAACATAATGACATACAAATATTAATTACATCACACAGTCCAAATCTCACATCTAAAGTTCACTTAGAAAACTTAATTCTTTGCCATTCTGGAAATGTTTTCCCTTTAGGGAAAGAGTATACAAAGCTAGATGTAGAAAATGGAGATTACCTGTATTTAGAGCGTTTTCTTGATGTCACAAAATCAAATTTATTCTTTGCCAAAGGGATATTAATGGTGGAAGGTTGGTCTGAAGAAATCCTCTTGCCAGCGATAGCAAAACTTCTAAAAAAACAAGGGGTAATTACGAAAGATTTTACTGATGCGGGCATAGCTGTTGTCAATGTTGCCAGCGCAGAATTCATACGTTTTAGTAAGATATTCATTAGGAATAAGGAACCGCTGATTCCAATACCCGTTGCAATAATCACAGATGTTGATGTTCGAGCCTTCGAAAGAAAAGTAATTAATGAGGATAAAGAAGATAAAGCAAAAAAAAATGAATATGATTATATAAAAATAGATGAGAAAATAATTGAAGAAGAATCAACAAGGAAAGTAATTGAAAAAGAGAATGAGTTCAATAGTCAAAATGTCAGAGTATTTGTAACAAAGCACTGGACTTTAGAATACAGTCTCCTAAAATCTCCAATTTTAGGCGAATACTCAAAACAAGTCCTTTGCGATATGCACAAAAATATCAACAAAGATGATATTGAAAAAGAATTAGCAATAAAATTATTCAATAAAAGCCTATGTAAGACAGACTTTGCATATAAACTAGCTCAAATAATTGATCCATCCTCTGAAAAACACGATCATAGAATAGTCTTACAAGAAGATGACAGATATATCTCTTCGCTGATTGAAGGAGTAAAATATGTCTGTAATTAACATAAGTGATAATGATATTTTATATGCTGAATCCATTCTATTAAAAAATGGAGATCGTTTTGATCAAGAACGTAAAGATTTCATCAAAAATTTGCAAACGATAGATTTACAAGCAGTACCGGGCAGTGGGAAATCCACAGCGTTACTAGCAAAACTTCTTATACTAGAAAGATATATGCCATTTTCAGATGGCCGGGGTATTCTGGTAATTTCCCATACAAACGCTGCAATTGATGAACTTAAAAGTAGAATTGGAAAGTATTGTCCAAAACTTTTCACCTATCCTAATTTCATTGGAACTATACAAAGCTTCACCAATACTTATCTAGCAGGTCATTACCTGAAACTTAGATTTAATACTCAATTAAGAATAGTTGATGATCAACAATTCATTGACTCATTAATTAAATATTACACGAGAATCAAATGGGATGACAATTATGGAAAGTTAGCAAAGTTTTTTTACGGTAGAAATATCAAAGAAGCTAAACGACTCGGGAAAATCCTTGGTAATGAAGACAGTAAAAGTATAAATAAAATATGTGAGCTTTTAATTGAAGAAAACATTAAAAAATTACACTTTGACTTTATAGAGAGAAAATTTCAAGTTTCAGGTGAATCAACCATTCTATTAAGTGACGAAAAAAACTTAAAATTCAATGGATTAGAAATGTTATTCACTGATACATTCAAAAATGGAATTCTGTCTTACAGATACGCTTATCTCTTCGCCAATGAATTTATCACTACATATCCGAAAATAATTGATACCCTTGGTAATAGATTTCAATATGCATTTGTAGATGAAATGCAAGATATGGACGCATTACAATATTCTCTTTTAGAGAATTGTCTTCATAATGGAAAAACAGTTTATCAACGCATAGGTGATAATAACCAAGCAATTTACAACACAGATAATGAAGAAAGTATAAACTGGGTTGGACGCCCCTCAACCTTAAATATTCAAGGCAGTCATAGACTTAGGGAAGGTGCGAATAAGCAGGTCATTTCTTCCCAAGCTGACTCGCTGATTAAAATTTCGCGGATCTGGGCCGATTTTTTTCCCGCAAACACATCGAATCAGCCTATTTAGGCTATTTTTTCCACCATTTCTGGCGTTATTTCCGGTTTTTACTGAGATCTCTCCCACTGACGTATCATTTGGTCCACCCGAAACAGGTTGGCCAGGGTGAATAACATCGCCAGTTGGTTATCGTTTTTCAGCAGCCCCTTGTATCTGGCTTTCACGAAGCCGAACTGCCGCTTGATGATGCGAAACGGGTGCTCCACCCTGGCACGGATGCTGGCTTTCATGTATTCGATGTTGATGGCCGTTTTGTTCTTGCGCGGATGCTGCTTCAAGGTTTTTACCCTGCCGGGACGCTCGGCGATCAGCCAGTCCACATCCACCTCGGCCAGCTCCTCGCGCTGTGGCGCTCCTTGGTAGCCGGCATCGGCTGAGACAAATTGCTCCTCTCCATGAAGCAGATTACCCAGCTGATTGAGGTCATGCTCGTTGGCCGCGGTGGTGACCAGGCTGTGGGTCAGGCCACTCTTGGCATCGACACCAATGTGGGCCTTCATGCCAAAGTGCCACTGATTGCCTTTCTTGGTCTGATGCATCTCCGGATCGCGTTGCTGCTCTTTGTTCTTGGTAGAGCTGGGTGCCTCAATGATGGTGGCATCCACCAAAGTGCCTTGGGTCATCATGACGCCTGCTTCGGCCAGCCAGCGATTGATGGTCTTGAACAATTGACGGGCCAGTTGATGCTGCTCGAGCAGGTGGCGGAAATTCATGATGGTGGTGCGATCCGGCAGGGCGCTATCCAGGGATAATCGGGCAAACAGGCGCATGGAGGCGATTTCGTACAGGGCATCTTCCATGGCACCGTCGCTCAGGTTGTACCAATGCTGCATGCAGTGAATACGCAGCATGGTCTCCAGCGGATAGGGCCGTCGGCCATTGCCCGCCTTGGGATAAAACGGCTCGATGACAGCGGTCATATTCTGCCATGGCAGAATCTGCTCCATGCGGGAGAGGAAAATCTCTTTTCGGGTCTGACGGCGCTTAGTGCTGAATTCACTATCGGCGAAGGTGAGTTGATGGCTCATGATGTCCCTCTGGGATGCGCTCCGGATGAATATGATGATCTCATATCAGGAACTTGTTCGCACCTTCC
>NZ_JAOWIA010000046.1:0-28626 GCF_030332345.1 Citrobacter sp. Cpo221 | reverse complement strand
TGTAAATAGACCCGTTTTAGTTCCAGGCATTTTTTGAGATCCCGGCCAAATGATTGTGTTGCCGATATTCCTCCGGCGTCATATTGTTCAGTGATTCATGCGGGCGTTCACAGTTATATTCTGACACCCATCTTTCCGTGATTTCCCGCACTTCATTCAGCGTTCTGAACAGATAAAAATCGAGTATTTCTGTACGGTATGTTCGGTTAAAGCGCTCAATAAAAGCGTTCTGCGTCGGCTTACCCGGCTGAATAAATTCCAGTTTTACTGCATGTTGCTCTGCCCATTCAGCCAGTGCAAGTGAGATAAATTCCGGACCATTATCCATGCGTAGCATGACCGGATAGCCGCGATTTGCCGCGATCCTGTCGAGTACACGGACCACGCGCAAAGCTGGCAGATTCAGATCGATTTCAATCGACAATGCCTCACGGTTAAAGTCATCAACGACATTGAACGTGCGAAAACGACGGCCACAGACCAGAGCATCATGCATAAAATCGACAGACCAGCTCTGGTTCAGCGCTTCCGGTGTGGCCAGTGGCGAGGGATTACGCACCGGCAACCGTTGTTTGCCTTTACGGCGAAAATTCAGCTTCAGCAGACAATAAATACGATGGATCCTTTTGTGATTCCACGGGTATCCCTGCCGCCGCAGAACCTGGAAAAGTTTTGGAAAACCGTACCGTGGGTATCGCTCTGCCACTGCCTGTAACGCGACAATAACGGGTTCGTCACGCGTGGTATCCGGACGGTAATGGTAAACCGTTCTGCTCAGGTTCAGACTCCGGCAGGCCTGACGGATACTGAGTCCAAATGTCGTTATCAGATGAGTGACCAGCTCACGCTTAAAGGCTGGTTTTAAAGCTTTTTTTCGATAACGTCTTTCAGCGCCCGGTTCTCAAGGCTCAGGTCGGCAAACATCTGTTTGAGACGTCGATTCTCGTCCTCAAGATCCTTGATCTTTTTAATATCAGAAGCCTCCATGCCGCCGTATCTGGACTTCCAGTTGTAGTAGGTGGCTTCAGAGATACCGGCCTCCCGGCAGACATCTTTAACGGTTCGTCCGGCTTCAACCGATTTAATTACAGCAATGATCTGATGCTCAGTAAAACGGGCTTTACGCATAGCGATCTCCTTTGTTGGCAGAGTGATTATGCCGGAGGGTCTCTAAATGTGAATGGCACGATTATGCGGGATACTTACAGCGCCTTCCGCTTCGCGAAAAAAACAAAAATCTCCAACAAACTCAACCACCTCCCCCACCAATTACAAGGACGCCAGCCCCCAAAATTCTCCATCGGTGATTACCAGAGTCATCCGATGAAGTCCTAAGAGCCCGCATGGCGAAAGCCCTGCGGGCTTTTTTGTGTCTGTCGTTGTCCCAGGATATCCGGCTAAATCCGGTGATTATTGGTATGCGCTTTTAGGTATACGGAAGGATGTATACCTAAAAGCGCATACCAATTCCTGGAGCAGCGGCCACAATGGCATGGACAATGTGCCCCCTGACCAACACCGAAGTTCTACAAGCTAAAGCGGGCAAGAGAGCTTACTCTTCATAACAGCGAGGGTTTATTCCTCATCGTAAGACGACAGGAAAAATGCTCTGGCGCTTTCATTATCAACGACCGACCGCCAAAAAAGAACGATAGCAGGGGATACAAACTAATCTGCCGCTGAAAGAGGAAAGCTACGTCGACTGGCTACCGAATTGCACCGAATCCGCAGCAACATAACCAACCTCGACCGGCAACAGCCGGTCTTTTCCTTTCTGACCATTGCCACAAGGTGAACAGTTAGATTAAAAAAATATTTACGCATCTTATGGCGATAGGTAATACTATCTTCATAAGAAAAGTCACATTATATGAAGAACTAAGAAGGAAGAAGGAAGAAGGAAGAAGGAAGACATATAAATGGATAAAACTGATTACATCCTGCGTTCACTTACGAAAACCTCAAAAAAACGATGGGAACATTATGCAGTAACTCGCATTTATCATCTTTTAAATGATCCCGATATTGAATTTATCTGCCAGCAATGTATCAGAAAAGAAAATGGAAAAATCTATTTGGAAGATTTATTTTTCCCACAACTGGAACTTTACCTAGAAATTGATGAAGGGCATCACAACAGTGAGCAATCACAAATAGATGATGCAAAACGTCGTATGGATATTACTGAAGCCACAGGATTTTTAGAGAAAAGAATTCCCGCAAGCAAAATAAGCCTTGAAATTTTCGATCGTTACATCAATGAATTTATTGAATTGATACACAATCGTAAAAATAGAATGATTAAAGATAAAAAATTCAAAGAATGGGATTTTGATAATAAATATACAGCTCGTCCCCACCTTAAGGCAGGAAGGATATCTGTAGGTCCGGATGCCGTCTTCAGATACCACCGGGATGCTTTGAACTGTTTCGGTTACAACAAAGTGCATCATCAGTCTGGCGGTTGGAGCATTCCTTCTCACATAAGTGAAACAATGGGTCTATCCATGCTGAATGATGATTATTACTCTTTATTTAACCCAGCATTAAATGTGGGATCCCCCAACAAAAAAACGTATTAATTACTCGCAATTGCACAAAATAGATAAATACCGTTATCAGCATTTACAGTTTTTTCCTAAAGCCAGCGCTTCGTTTGTATGCCATGCTTAACCACGCTAATAACTTATAACGCTAAGCGAGGATATTATGAAAAAGACAATTATCGCATTATCTGCAATTCTGCTGGCTTCTCCGGTTATTGCCGCAACAACACACGCAACCGATAATGATGTAGCCGCCGCACACGAAAACGCCAATACTGCAAAAGAAAAACTGCATCAGGCGCAGAATCAGGGCGAAGAGCAAAAATTAAAAGCCAAACATGCTGCTGAAGGTAAACAAGATGACCTGAGCAGCAAGGTGAGTGAAGGTTCACAAAAAGCCTGGAATACAACCAAAGAAGGTACTGAAAAAGGTTGGAATGCAACAAAAGAAGGTACCGAGAAAGGCTGGAATAAGACTAAAGAAGGTGCTGCCTCCGTTGAGAAAAAAGTCAGCGAATAATCTTCCAAACATTGAATAATAAAAAACCGCGAAAGCGGTTTTTTATTATTAGGAATAAGCCGCAATCAAGCATCAGGCCTCATCGCAATCTGTTTCTAAAGTTAAACCAGATCAGGGCCACTGTAACGCACAGCCCCTAACTCCACGAGTGGCGACAGCAAATCCTGTTTCACTCTCGCCAAACGCTTTCATCCTTACTTATCAACCGGATATTCCCTGTTAATCCACGCATGTTCATCTTCCCAGGTAAACATCCATTTGCGAACCGGGCCGGCCATTACGTTAAGGTAGTAACTGTCATATCCCGCCAGGGTTGCCACCGGGTGATACCCTTTCGGCACCATCACCACGTCGCGGTTATAGACTGCCATACACTCGTCAAGCGACCGGTCGTCGGTGTAGACCCGTTGCATACAGAATCCCTGCGGCGGGTTGAGGCGATGGTAGTAAGTCTCCTCCAGATAGGTTTCCTGCGGGGGATTATCGGTGTCATGTTTATGGCTTGGGTAAGAACTGGTACAACCTTCGTTGGTCCACACCTCCACCACCAGCAGGCTATCTGCGGGTTTATCTTCCGGTAAGATGTTATGCACATAACGCTGGTTGTGACCTTTGCCACGCGCTTCCCCGTCGATATCCTTAGGTGCGATCAGCCGCGTTGGGTGCGTGCCTTTCCCCGGCGCAGCGCAGACTGCCAGCTCCAGTCTGGTCACCGCCTGAACCTGTATGGTTTCACCAGCAGTGACATAAACCGCCCACGGTTTGATCCGTTCGAACGGGCTCATCCGCTCACCAATATCCGTAAAAGTTGCGCCCGGCGTAGTGACGGTCGCGCGTCCGGCAACCAATACCAGACAACGTTCTTCGCTGACGGCGGGCAGCGTAAGCTGCTGCCCTTCTTCCAGTTCATACGCTTTAAAGCCAACATATCCCCAACCGGCGCTTTCCAGCGTCACTGACTGCGTACACCCTTGCGCGTCCGGCTGCTGCCAGCGTGATAATAAACGTGACATATCACCTCCTCAGATAAGCCCAGCATCCCGCGCCAGACGGCTAAGGTTGTTATAGCCCAGACGCGCATACGTCAGCGGATGCGCGATGGCTGGATCCTGCTCCGCCTCCACCACCAGCCACCCCTGATACTGGTTCGCCTTCAGCAATGCCATAATTGGCGGATAGTCAACGCAGCCATCTCCCGGCACGGTAAAGACGCCGCTCAGCACCGCATCGAGGAAGCTGGTTTTGCGGTTTTTGACATCCGCCAGCACGTCGGCACGCACGTCTTTGCAGTGAACATGGTTGATACGTGATGCCCAGCGCTGCGCCACAGCCAACGGATCGGCACCCGCAAAGGTCAAATGCCCGGTATCGAGCAACAAGCCAACCTCATCACCGCTATACGTCATCAGATTATCCACATCTTCAGCAGATTCAATCACCGTTCCCATGTGGTGGTGATAGGCAATCTGTACCCCCTGCTGCTGGGTGTAACGCGCAAACTCGGTGAGCTTTTCACCGTACTCTTGCCAGCGCTCTTGCGGGAAGCGCGGACGCAGATGTACCGGCGTCTGCTGCTCGCCGTGAATGCAGCCACTGACTTCGGCAAAGACCAGCACCTTCGCTCCCAGTTCGCGCAGTAACGTCAGATGTGACTGCACGGCGGCAATCTCCTCCTCCACGCTGCGTTCCAGCAGACGTCCGGAGTACCAGCCGGAAACCAGTTGCAGGTCGTGGCGCTGCAAAATGGGGCCGAGCAGTCGCGCCTCGCGCGGGAATTTATTACCCAGTTCGAAACCGGCAAATCCGGCCTCTTTGCCCTCGCTCAGACACGTATCAAGCGACGTCTCAGCGCCCAGTGAAGGAAGATCGTCATTCGTCCATGTCAGTGGATTAATACCTAATTGTACCGTCATCATCTTCTCCTGAATTATGCTTGTCCGCGCTCGCGCCACCAGGCGATAAGCTGCAGGTAGTTATCTTTAATGCGCGCCACCAGCTGCGCATCGTCAATATCGTGTTTCAACCACGCGCGGGAAGCGTCGCCGAACAGCGTGCGTCCCACGGCAAATCCTTTCACCACCCCATGACCCGCAGCCGCTTTAAAATCAGCACGCAGTTGCTCTGCCGGTGCGTCCAGGCCCAGGATCACCACGCCACGGCAGTGCGGATCGCGCCGTTCGATAATGTCACTCAACGCCGTCCAGCCAGCAGAAGTCAGCGGTGGGAGTTTCCACCAGTCGGGGTAGATCCCTAAGTTGTAGAAGCGGGAAATGGCGCGCAGATACAGTTCATCACTGCGCGGCATACTGGCCGGTAAAATCACCTCCAGCAGCAGCTCATGACCGGACTGGCAACAGGCGCGGTACACCTCAGAGATTTTCTGTTCTTGTTCCAGGCGCAACGCGTGGGCATCTTCCGGATGGAAAAAGACCAGACACTTCACCACATGTTCCTGCGGCCAACTAATGAGCTGCGAGCCTATATTGCCGTGTTCCATCTCCAGCGGGCGCGACCCCGGCAGTTCGATAGGGCGACCAATCCACCAGCCCTCTCCGGTTATCGTATTCAGCGCATCCTGACCAAACGTGCCATCGCACAGCAGTCCGGCTTTACCTTCCAGCCCGGCACTGTTCGCCGCTTCACGGCTGGCCTGCAAAATAAGCTGTTTCAATGCCGGAATACGCTTCAAAGACGCGCCGCACTGCAACGCCATCTCTTCCAGTTGGCTACGGTGATCGAAGGCCATTACGCATAGCTCCGGCCATGTGCGGCGGCGAGTCGTCACGCGATGCAAATGGTTGAGATGCGGATCGAGATCCGGACGAGGAACCTCTGCGGCGCGAGAAAGATAATCATCAAGTTCAATTTTGCTCGGCATTGCCGGCGCACAGCCGTGACGCGACACCACCAGCGCACCGCAGGCGTTGGCATAGCGGCACGCCTGCTCCCATCCCTCATCGTTGAGATAGCCGCGCAGCAGACCGGACATAAACGCATCCCCCGCCCCCAGCACGTTCAGCACCTCTACGCGTACGCCGGTGACCGTCAGGCCATCGTCCAGCCGGGGCGGGATCGCGTCGGTATACACCGAGCTGCCGAGTGCACCGCGCTTGCAGACCAGCGTCGCGTTACTCACGCCGCGAACCTGCGCCAACGCCTGCAGCGTATCGGTACTGCCGCCCGCGATATGAAATTCCTCCTCGGTGCCGACAATTACATCAAAAAGATGCAGCACCTCCTGCAACTGGCGGGTGACCTGATCGGCGGCGATAAAGCGTGTTTCGCCGTCGCCTAAGGAAGTAAGTCCCCACAGCACCGGGCGATAGTCGATATCCAGCGCCGTACGCACGCCGTGACACCGGGCGTAAGCGAGCGCCGTCAACACCGCCTCGCGGGTTTGCGGATGAGAAAGATGCGTCCCGGTGATGGCAAGACAACGAGCAGAAGCGATGTACTGTTCATCAACATCGCTGGCGGTAATCGCCATATCCGCGCAGTTATCACGGTAAAAAATCAGTGGGAAGGTGTCCCGGTCTTTAATGCCGAGTAGAACCAGCGCTGTCAGGCGGTCTTTATCGGTAATCAGATGGCTGGTATCGCAGCCTACCTGGTTTAATTCTTCACGCAGGAAACGCCCCATATGTTCGTCGCCAACCCGCGCCAGCATTGAGGAACGCAGTCCCTGGCGTGCCGTACCGTAAGCCACGTTGCCGGACGAACCACCAAGGTATTTGGCAAAGCTCGACACATCTTCCAGGCGCGCGCCAATTTGCTGACTGTAGAGGTCAACCGCCACGCGGCCCATGCATATCACATCAAACTGCTTTTCCACGTTGATACCTCTTCAGACAATGTCGTTCACGTTCAGCCAGCGGCCTTCCTGGTGCGAGAGTGCGATAGCGTCAAGCACGCGCGACACCTTCCAGCCTTCTTCAAAGTCCGGCCACATCGGTGCATCGGCGGCAATGCCGTCCACCAGGTCGCGTACTTCCACAGTTTTCTGGTCGTTAAAGCCGATACCATGCCCGGCTCCCATGCAAAACGCGCCGTAGTCCGGGTGCGCCGGGCCAACCAGTAAAGTGCGAAACCCCTGACGGTTGACCGGATCGTCATGCAGATAGAGCTTCAGCTCAGCCATGCGCTCCTGGGTAAAACTGATGGTTCCTTTGGTCCCGGTAATCACATACGACAACCCCATCTTGCGGCCACAGGCAACGCGCGAGGTTTCAATCACCCCTTGCGCACCGCCTGCAAAGCGCACCATCGCGTGGGCCTGATCTTCGTTCTCTACCGTCACCATTTGCGAGGAACCGACTTTCGCCGGACGCTGTGGCACCACGATCTTCAGGTCGCCGCAGACCTGCTGAATATCCCCAACCAGGTACTGCGCCATATTGACGATATGCGCCGCCAGATCGCCAAGCGCTCCCAAACCTGCCGTTTCTTTAAAACAGTGCCAGTGGATCGGCGCAAGCGGATCGGCCATGTAGTCTTCGTTGTGGGTGCCGTAGAAATGGATCACCTCACCAATTTCTCCGCACGCAATGATCTCTTTCGCCAGCTGCGCCGTTGGGTTCTTCATATAGTTGAACCCCACCAGCGTTTTCACTCCTGCCCGCTGTGCTGCTTCAACCATTTCACGCGCGTCGTGGGCGTTCAGCGCCAACGGCTTTTCTGAGTACACATGCTTGCCATGGCGAATCGCTTCCAGCGCCATCTCTTTGTGCAGATGATTAGGAGAACAGATATCCACGACATCAATGGCCGGGTCAGCCACCAGCGCACGCCAGTCTCCGGTTGAGCGGTTGAAGCCAAACGCCTGCGCCCGCTCGGCGGCTAGCTCCGGCGTGACTTCCGCCACCATTTCGCGCACCAGTTTGCCGCGCAGGTTGAATACCGTCGGGGCCTGGGCATAGGCGATGGCATGCGCCTTGCCGATATACCCGGTGCCAATCAATCCAATACGAACTTCTTTCATCATGATCCTCACAATGCGCCGCGACGGCTCTTGGCGTAGGTATCGAACGCCACCGCCAGAACGATAATTAAGCCGGTAATAATTTGTTGGTAGTAAGCCGAGACATTCATCAGCACCAGACCGTTAATCAGGATGCCCATGATGATCGAGCCGATAATGGTGCCGCCAATACGCCCGTAGCCGCCCATCAGCGAGGTGCCGCCAATGACCACCGAAGCGATGACGCGCAGCTCAAACGAGATCCCGGCAACCGCTTCTGCGCTTCCCAGACGAGCACTGAGGATGAAGCCCGCCAGCCCCGCCAGACAGCCAATCAGTACGTAGACGCTCACCAGCACGCGCTTCACGTTGACCCCTGCCAGACGCGCCGCCTCCGGGTTGCCGCCGATGGCGTACACAAAGCGCCCCCAGCGGGTTTTATGCAGCGCCAGATAACCGCCTACCGCCACCAGCGCGAATATCCAGATTGGAATGGAGATACCGAGCAGTTCACCGCGTCCCCACCAGCGGTATCCCGCGTCGAAACCGGCAATCGGTGCACCGTCGTTAATCACCAGCGTCAGGCCCCGCCAGATCGTCATCCCGCCGAGGGTGACAATAAACGGCGGCAGACGCAGGCGGGTCACGCCGAGGCCATGCAGAAAACCAATCGCGGTGCCCATCGCCATACAGATACCAAGGCCAATCAGCCAGCTCATGCCGCCCCAGGCGTTCGGGTCGACGGTGGTGAAGTTGTCGCCCTTAATCACATACGCGGCGGTCATAGCGCAGACCGCCAGGATGGACCCCACCGACAGATCAATCCCGGCGGTCAGAATGACAAATGTCATCCCGACAGCCATGATCCCGTAGATGGAGACTTCGGTCAGGATGTTGAAAATATTGCGTTCAGAAAGAAAATTGCTGTTCTGCAACTGAAAGAAAATCAGCAGCAGGATCATGAAAATCAGTACCCCAAAGCGCTCAAAAAAGGCAATGGGATCAAGACGTCCGCCGCGTTTGGCAGGAACCTGCGTTTTAGAAATAATCTGCGTCATGAATCACTCCGTTATGCCGCATTCAGGGCGTTGTGGTTGATGGCCATCATCGTCATTAGCCGCTCTTCGTTGGCGTCATCGCCGTGGATCTCGCCAGTCACCCGGCCTTCACTCAACGTGATGATCCGATCGGAAACCGCCATAACTTCCGGTAGATCGGAGGAGATCACGATCACCGCCACGCCCTTTTTCGCCATATCAAACAGCACCTGATGGACTTCTGATTTGGTGCCAACATCGATGCCGCGCGTTGGTTCATCCACGATCAGCACCCGAGGATTAAGCGCCATGCAGCGCGCAAGGATCACTTTTTGCTGATTCCCGCCGGAGAGCTTGCGCACCTCCTGCGCGCTGTTGACCATTTTGATCTGCAGCGCCTGGCGGTAAGACTCGATCAGGGCATCCTCTTTGCGGGTATTCACGAACCAGCGCCAGTGCAGCAGTGACGAGAGGCTGGAGAGCGACAGGTTGTCGCGGATCGACAGCCCAAGCACCGCGCCCTCTTTTTTACGATCTTCCGGTACCAGCGCCAGCCCCTGATCCAGCGCAAACAGCGGGTCGCGCGGCTGATATGGCACGCCATCAAGTTCAAAGCTGCCGGAAGTAAAACCGTCGGCGCCAAACAGGCAGCGGGCCACTTCGGTGCGCCCGGCACCCACCAGTCCGGCAATGCCTAACACTTCGCCAGCATGCACGTGGAAGCTAATGTCGTGCAGCGCGATACCATGCGGATCCAGCGGCGGTTTTTCGCGGCTAAGCCCCTTCACCGCCAGACGCACAGGTTTATCTTCATGGTGAGTTTCGCTGGCCGGACGGCGATTAAAGGCCACATCGCGCCCCACCATCAGGCGGATCAGCTGTTCTACGGTGGTCTGTGCAACCGCGCCATTCCCGGTGAATCGTCCATCCTGGAAAACGGTGAACTGGTCACAGAGTTGAAAAACTTCATGCAGGCGATGGGTGACGTAGATAATGCTCACGCCGCGCCCTTTAAGTTCCCGCACCACACGATGTAGGCTTTCTACTTCGCTGTCGCTCAGCGCGGCGGAAGGTTCATCCATGATGATCAGCTTTGCGTTCAGCGTCAGCGCCCGCGCAATTTCCACCATTTGCTGCTGCGCCACGCTCAGCCGGGCCACGGCCGTGGTTGGCGCAACGTTCAGTTGCAGGTAATCCAGAATCACCTGCGCTTCCTGATTTACCGCCTTTTCGTCAACAATCAGATTGCGTTTGCGCGGCTCACGACCGAGGAACATATTCTCGGCGACGGTCATATTGGGCAGCAGATTAAATTCCTGATAAATCGTGATAATGCCCTTGTTCTGCCGCTCAACCGGAGAGTCTTCTACCGGCAATGTTTCGCCGTTGAACCAAATATCCCCGCGTGTTTGCGGCTGTGCGCCCGCCAGCGCTTTCAGCAGGGTCGATTTTCCTGCACCGTTCTCACCTAACAGCGCATGAATTTCGCCTGCTCCAACGGTCAGCTGTGCGCTGCTCAACGCCCAAACGCCGGAAAAGCTTTTCGCCAGGTCGGTCACTTTCAGTAAGGGTTGCGACATCGGTCTGCTCCTCCTTTAGAGTGAGCCGCCGTAACGGCGGCTCCAGATATACACAAAATCATTCAAGTTGCATCAAGGCGGCAAGTCTGAGAATCCCCAGGAGCTTACTCAAGTAAGTGACTGGGGTGAGCAGATGCAGCCAACACAGAGGCAGCTTGAAGGATGACGTGTATAAATCAGTTACCGGCTTCGTTAATACGCTCGGCCTGCTGCAAATTCTCTTTGGTGATAAGCGTTGGCGGGTAGTCAGCCCCGGTGATCGCAGTCTTCTCACGGACGTTATTCACCAACTGGCTCATGGCCGTTTTCACCGCAAAGCCAGGACGCTGATCCGCCGTCACTGCCAGCCAGCCGTCGCGCACACGCGCCAGTGCTTCCGGCACAGCATCGAAGCCCGTGACCAGAACTTCACCCGGTTTCAGTCCTTGTCCCTGTAACGCTTCAATCGCGCCCAGCGCCATATCGTCGTTAGCGGAGAGGATCACCTGCGGACGCTTCGGCAGCGAAGGCAGCACGCTTTCGACAATGCGCATCCCTTCAGAACGCATCCAGTTACCGGTCTGATCGGCAACGATCTTGTACTTTTCACCACCCGCCTTCAGGCTGTCGCGAATGCCTTTAGTACGTTCAATGTTGGAGGAGGAGCCTGGCTGGCCGGTCAGCAGAATAATGTCTGCCCCGTCAGGGAATTTGGTTTTGACAAAGTCGCCAATCGCCTGACCGCCTTTGTAGTTGTTCGCGCCGAAGTGCGGCACTTTTTTCTGGCTGTCAACGGAGCGGTCAAGGGTAACAACGGGCAGTTTCGCATCCTGAATTTCATCTACCGCGCTGGACACCGCGTTGACATCGTTTGGTGAAACAATAAAGCCCTGTGCGCCACGAGTTATGGCATTTTCCAGGTCAGCGACTTGTTTTGGCGAGCTACCCTGCCCGTCCAGGACCTGTAAATTCACGCCCATCTCTTTTGCGGCTTTCACCGCCGTGCGCTGCATGTGCACTTCAAATGGCATCGCCAGGTTTGGCGTACTGAAAACAATTTGCTCGTTTTCAGCAATGGCTGCCCCGGATGTCATGGCGATGAGGACAGCTAAGATCAGTTTTTTCATTATTATGTCTCTCTGTGTAGGGTAGGTTGTGGTGACAATCAGAGGAGAACTTCACGCTGGCTATGCAGTGACTCCAGCGCTTTATCCGCCAGATACAGCGCACGCTCGCCATCATCCCCGCTGCAATCAGGGACCGCTTCGCCGCGCAGTACCGCAACAAAGTGTTCCCATTCCGCGGCATAGGCCGATTTATAACGCTGCAGGAAGAAATGTTCAGGTAACGCGCTGGTGCAGCCGGTCTTCGCGTAGTGCTGCACCTGGTTTTCGAGAATGTTGCCCGCGCACAGCAGTCCTTCAGAGCCGTGCAGCTCAAGGCGCTGATCGTATCCGTAAGAAGAACGGCGGCTGTTGACGATGGTCGCCATCGCGCCGGAGGCATATTTCAGTATGATGAACGCGGTATCGATATCGCCCGCTTCGCCAATCGCCGGATCCACCAGATTGCTGCCCTGGGCATACACCGAAACCGGTTCTTCGCCCATGATAAAGCGCGCCATATCAAAATCGTGGATAGTCATATCGCGGAACATACCGCCGGACACACGCACGTATTCCGCAGGCGGCGGCGACGGGTCGCGGGAGATGATCAGCAGCGATTCCGGCTTTCCGATACGCCCGGCCAGTGCGTCAGTTTTCACACGGCGAAACTGTGGATCGAAGCGGCGGTTGAAACCGATAAACAACGGTACATCGTACTCTTTGACCACTTTCAGGCAGTCGCGTACACGGGCCAGATCCAGGTGGACCGGCTTTTCACAGAAGATGGCTTTACCGTGGCGGGCGGCCATTTCAATCAGATCCGCATGGGTATCGGTCGCGGAGGCAATCAGCACGGCGTGAACGTTAGGGTCCGTCATCGCCTCATCCAGGCTTTGCAAACGAGCCTGGTACTGTGTGGCAAGACGGGTGGCAAATTCCTGATTCGGGTCGACGACGGACCAGAGGGTAGTAGCACTGTGACTGGCAATGTTAGCTGCATGTACCTGGCCAATTCGGCCAGCGCCCAGTAAAGCAATGTTAAACATAACGGCTCCCGGTGTTGGTGAATGCGATGAACTAACGACCCTTTAAATAAAACATTTATTTCATTTTTATAAATAGTGAAAATTATGTTTTTGAGTGCAAGTTAACACTTTTGAGATGATCGAGATAAAATCTGTTATCAATATCACAACATAACAACAGGGAAGATGCAGGAATTGGCCCCCTTCCGTTCAGGAAGGAGGCGATGGATGAAGAAAAAGGAAAAATGAAATGAAAATTTCGTTGTCGCAGGTTGCCGGATGACGGCGCTAACGCCTTATCCGGCCTGGGGGATAGAATCCGCTGTAGGCCGGATAAGCGCGGCGCCATCCGGCATTAATCGCTTTTAGTACTGACGTGCGTTTTTCACCTGCTCAAACGTCTGCTCAGCCGCTTTTCGCACCGACGGAGATTCCGCCACCTGCGCATCGCCAGTGCGCCACCAGGCGGCATAGTCGTGGGTCATGGTTTTCGGCAGGACTTTGATATCCAGCAGCACAGGCCCCGAATGCGCACGGGAGGCTTCCAGCGCCGTCAGCAGGCTTTGCTCGTCATGTACACGCCATGCCCGACAGCCGTAGCTTTCCGCGTTTTTGGCAAAATCGACCTTCACCAGCGGCCCATCCAACCGTCCGGTTTGCGGGTTACGGTGACGGTTTTCCGTACCGAAACTCCCCATCCCATGCCCCATCTGCAGGTTGTTAATACACCCGAAGCTGGCGTTATCAAACAGCAGGATAGTGACTTTTATCCCCTCCTGGACGGCGGTTTGTAGCTCGGAATGCAGCATCATGTACGAGCCATCCCCCACCATGGCATATACCGGCTGCTGCGGCTTCGCCAGCCTGGCTCCAATAGCAGCCGCAATCTCATAGCCCATACAGGAGTAACCGTATTCCAGGTGATAGCTGTCCGGGGTTTTGACCTGCCAGATACGCTGTAAATCGCCAGGTAGCGATCCGGCGGCCCCTACGACGATAGCGTTATCTTCAATGTGCTGATTGATAAGCCCCAGCACCTTCGTCTGGGTCAACCTGGTGTTTAGCGTGTCGCCATATTCCGCCAACTGAGCGTCAAGATGCCCAGCCACTTCGGGTTCGTCATCGGGACGCCAGTCGCGCTCCCATAAACGTTGGCACTCATCGCGCCAGGCCTCTTGCGCCTGCGCGACCACCTTCCCCCAATCGCTGCGGTAGTCTTTCAGTGTTTCAGTTAATGCCGTAAGCCCGGTACGGGCGTCGGCGATAAGCGCAGTGGCATCAAGCTTCAGTGCGTCAAACTCCGCCACGTTCAGCAGCAGGAACTCAACCTCCGGATGAGAAAACAGCGCTTTCGAACCGGTGGTAAAGTCGGTGAGGCGCGTACCGATGCCGATCACCAGATCGGCTTGCGGTGCGAGCTGATTCGCTGCCATCCCTCCAGTTACCCCAATGCCTCCGAGGTTAAGTGGGTGGTCACTAACCAGCGCTCCCTTTCCGGCCTGAGTTTCGGCAAACGGCAGTTGCAGCGTTTCAACAAACGTACGAAACGCCTCATGCGCGCCGGAATATCGTACCCCGCCGCCGCATACCACCAGCGGACGGCGTTTGCGGGCAATCAGCGCCCGCGCCATCGCCAGACGCTGCGGGTCGGGCGGGCGACGTTCGATCAAATGAACGCGGCGCGCAAAGAAGCTCTGCGGATAGTCCCAGGCTTCTCCCTGCACATCCTGTGGCAGGCAAATAGTTACGGCACCAGTATCTGCGGGGTCAGTAAGCGTTCGCATCGCGTTTAGCATCGCGCTCATTAATTGCTCCGGGCGGTTAATCCGGTCCCAGTATCGCGAGACCGGGCGGAAGCAGTCGTTGGTACTGATGCCAAGGTCATGGTATTGCTCAATTTGCTGCAATACCGGGTCCGGCTGACGGCTGGCGTAGACATCGCCTGGCAACAGCAACAGCGGAATACGGTTCGCCGTCGCGGTTGCCGCGGCGGTCACCATGTTTGCCGCTCCCGGCCCAACCGATGATGTCACGGCAAAAATACGCTGGCGCCGATGCTGTTTGGCGAATCCGGTCGCCATGTGCGCAATTCCCTGCTCATTACATCCCTGCATCACCTGCAAATGACCGGGTGCCTGCTCCAGCGCCTGGCCAATGCCAAGCACGTTACCGTGACCAAAGATGGTGGCGACACCCTCGACAAAGGGCGTTTCCTCGCCATCGACACAGACATATTGTTGATTAAGGAATTTGACCAGCGCCTGAGCCATGGTCATACGTTCGGTTTGCATAAACCCTCCTGTCAGCCCAGCGTTGGCATGGAGAACGCGGCCCCTGTGTCCTGCAGCATCTCCGGCCAGCGTGCGGTGACGGTTTTCATCCGGGTGTAGAAGCGTACGCCATCGTTACCATGAACGTTAAGCGCACCAAAAATGGACCGCTTCCAGCCGCCAAAACTGTGGAACGCCATCGGCACCGGAATAGGCACGTTTACGCCCACCATGCCCGCCTGCACTTCTTCGCAGAAGCGACGCGCACAGCCGCCGTCGCGCGTGAAAATTGCCGTGCCATTACCATATTCATGACGGTTAATCAGTTCCACCGCGCTGCTGTAATCTGCTACGCGCACCACAGAAAGCACCGGCCCAAAAATCTCCTCTTTATAAATGGTCATTTCCGGCGTGACGTTATCGAACAGGGTCGGCCCGACAAAATAGCCCTGCTCATGGCCTTTAACGCTAAAACGCCGACCATCCACGCGCAGGCTGGCCCCCTGCGATTCCCCACTGTCGATATAACCGAGCACTTTATTACGGTGTACCGAGGAGATAAGCGGTCCCATTTCGTTTTCCGGTGTCTGATCAAGCCCCGGCCCGACACGCAGCGCCGCAATCTGTTTTTCCAGTCGCGAGCACAGCTCATCTGCCGTTTTGTCCCCTACCGCCAACACCACGGAGAGTGCCATACAGCGTTCACCCGCCGCACCGTAAGCGGCCCCCATAATGGCATTGGTTGCCATATCCATGTCGGCATCCGGCATTAAAATGCAGTGATTTTTAGCGCCACCTAACGCCTGGCAACGCTTACCGTGGGCCGATGCCGTCTGATAAATGTATTCCGCAATCGGCGTAGAGCCGACAAAGCTCACGGCCTGCACACGCGGGTCAGTTAACAGCACGTCAACGGACTCTTTGTCCCCCTGCACAACGTTGAACACGCCGTCTGGCAATCCGGCTTCTTGCAGCAGTTTGGCCAGAGCCAGGGCGAGAGAAGGGTCTTTTTCTGAGGGTTTCAGCACGAAGGTATTCCCGGTTGCCAGCGCGATGGGGAACATCCACATCGGTACCATTGCCGGAAAGTTAAACGGCGTGATCCCGACGCAAACCCCGAGAGGTTGCATCAGCGAATGGCTATCGACGCCGGTCCCTACGTTGGCGGAGTGTTCGCCCTTTTGCAGATGCGGGATGCCACAGGCAAACTCCACCACTTCCAGGCCGCGGGTCAGCTCACCAACTGCGTCAGAGAATACCTTGCCATGCTCTTCGCTGATGATGCGAGCCAGCCTCTCCATGTTTTCTTCCAACAGCGCCTTAAAGCGGAACATCACTCGCGCACGTTTTAACGGAGAATGACGCGCCCAACCGGGGAATGCGTCGTGCGCTGCCGCAATAGCCTGCTCGGTTTCCTGTGTCGTACTCATCACCACCTGGCGGATCTGCTCGCCGGTGGCCGGGTTGAAGATTGCCTGAACGCGCTGGCCTGAACCGGTGACACATTCGCCGTGGATAAAATTCGCTACTGTCTCCATCCTTAACCTCTCGCTGTTGATACGTGACTGTTACCTGAACACTGTTATCTGTGTACTATATATAAAACAAACATTCCATTTTAAGTTGAAATAAAATAAATAATGATTAATGTGATCAAGGATGGGTTTTTATGTTAACAAGCGGAATCGCATGATTAGCGTGCACTGGCAGAACGTTTCAGCGAACGGCAAGCCTGAAGCTTTTGTTTCGTTTTTACAGCCAGATGAATGAGTGACATTTCAAAGACGCGGTTTTGCGTTTAGAATCATAAAACTATGTACCAGGAGGTAAAATGACAACAGCAACCAGCCTGAACGAGCTGCAGCAGCAAATCCGTGATCGCTACGATAGCCTGAGTAAGAGGTTGCAGCAGGTGTCCCGCTATGTGCTGGATAATACCAATAGCGTGGCCTTTGATACGGTTGCCGTCATTGCTGAACGTGCCGGAGTGCCACCCTCTACGCTGATCCGCTTCGCCAATGCTTTTGACTTCACCGGCTTCAATGAAATGAAACAGCTGTTTCGTATGAACCTGGTAGAGGAAACCGCCAGCTACAGCGACCGCGCGCGCATGTTCCGTGAGATGGAAAGCGAAGCCGTACCGGAAACCCCGCTCGATATCCTGCAGGAGTTCGCCCGTTCAAATACTCAGGCGCTCCAGCAACTGGCTGCCCGTGCCGAACCTGAAATGCTGGAACGCGCCGTACAATTGCTGGCAGAAGCCGACACCATTTACATCGCAGGTCTGCGTCGTTCGTTTAGCGTAGCGGCCTATCTTACCTACGCCCTGAGCCATCTTGAATGTCGCCCTATTTTGCTCGACGGAATGGGCGGAATGCTGCGCGAGCAGATTAACCGCATCAAAGCGCGCGATATCGTGGTGTCGATCAGCTTCTCGCCTTATGCGGAAGAAACGGTGATGGTTAGCGAAACTGCGGCCAATGCCGGCGCGCGCCAGATTGTGATTACCGACAGCCAGATAAGCCCGCTGGCCACATTCAGCGATCTCTGCTTTGTGGTGAAAGAGGCGCAGGTCGACGCGTTTCGCTCCCAGTCAGCGACGCTGTGCCTGGTGCAGTCGTTAGTGGTGGCGCTGGCTTACCGGCTAGGTGACGGAAGCCATGAAAACGGTCATTCTGTCGGGTGATGAGCACCGCGAAAATTGACGATCCGCTTTATTACATTCCCGCCAGCGTGATCTCTGCCGTTACTTTTATGGTCGTTGAAAATATCGTCCTCATCCAACGACCAGCTAAAATACAATCCGTTATTACCATAAGCTACAATTATATTAATATTAGATAATCAACAATGCGCGTGCTGACAATAATACGCAAAGGTTTACTATAGGCCTGTCTTTTTTAAGCAGGAAAGTAAAATGAAAAATACAAAAGGGTTGATGATTATTGCCCTTGCTTTCACCCTGGCATCATGTGCTTCCATTCCTGAGAATATCAAAGGTAATAATCAACCCGATATCCAAAAAAACTTTATCTCCGTGCATAACCAGCCCGGTTTATATACCGGTCAGCAGGCCCGTTTTGGCGGTAAAGTCATCAATGTGATTAACACCAAAAAAGATACGTTGCTGGAAATCGCCGTTCTGCCACTGAACGACTCTGCTAAGCCACAAATAGACGCGAGTTATCAGGGACGTATTCTTGCCCAGCAGAAAGGTTTCCTCGATCCGGTAAACTACAGAAACCATTTCGTGACTATTTTGGGAACAATTCAAGGAGATGAGTCAGGATTCATCAACAAAGTCCCGTACAACTTTGTTAAAGTTGATTTACAAGGAATCCAGGTTTGGCATTTAACTGAGTCTGTCAACACCACCTATAACATGTGGGATTATGGTTACGGCGCATTCTGGCCTGAGCCGATGTGGGGAGCGCCTTACTACGCCAATACAGTCACTCAGGTAACTCCGGAGCTAGTGAAATAATCCCAGAGGTAAGATGGCGCGACTATATTCCGGAGTCAGGTGTTGGCAAACACCCCCTCTCATCACCCCGTGTTTATCTTATTGCGCCATCCTGCTTCATGAGATCCTTCGCTTAACATGCATTCCTCCTGTTACATATAATTTTTAACCGCTAATTCTTTAGCGAAGAAATGGGCTTTACCCTTCTCATGCCTGACCATCTTTTTTTATTTACCGACAACTCCCCCACCCTGCATGCAATAAAAGAACATTTGTGTTTACACATTATTCAGGGATTACTATGAACAGAAAATGCTTACTGTTGATACCATTATTCTTTAGTAGCGTCATCATCACCGCCTGTGATAATAAACCTGCAGTAAAAACCGCCATGGAGCCCGAGGTCGGTGTTGTTACCTTAGCGCCCTCCTCAGTAAATATTAAAAGTGAACTTCCGGGTCGCGCGCTTGCGTTCGAGATCGCCGAAATCCGCCCTCAGGTTGGTGGGATCATCATAAAACGCAACTTTGTTGAAGGCGATAAAGTCAGCAAAGGAGAATCACTGTATCAAATTGATCCTGCCCCGCTGCAGGCACGGCTGGACTCAGCCAAAGGCGCGTTGGCAAAGGCACAGGCTACCGCCAATAATGTTCGTCTGACACTCAATCGGCAGTCAGCATTAATAAAATCTAATTACGTCAGCCGCCAGGACTATGACACGACGCGTACACAGCTTAATGAAGCGCAAGCCAATGTTGCCGTCGCTAAAGCGGATCTTGAACAAGCCACCATCAATCTTCGATACGCCAATGTTACCTCGCCCATTGATGGCATCAGCGGTAAATCCTCCGTGACCGTGGGTGCCCTGGTTACTGCCAATCAGGAAAACGCGCTGGTCACCGTTCAGAGATTAGATCCGATTTATGTTGATTTAACCCAGTCAGTACAGGACTTCTTACGCCTGAAAGAAGAGAAAGCCAACGGCCAAATCGCCCAGCAACAAGGCAAAATTCCGGTTGAGCTGATGCTGGAAAACGGCAAGCCCTATCGCCATACCGGTACGCTTGAGTTTTCCGATCCCGCTGTTGATGAGACCACCGGTTCGGTAACCCTGCGCGCCGTATTTCCCAATCCTGAAGGTGAAATTTTACCCGGTATGTATGTCACGGCGTTGCTGGACGAAGGCAGTCAACAAAACGTGTTGATGGTCCCCCAGCAAGGAATTACGCATAACGAGCAAGGAAAAGCCACCGCGCTGATCCTTGACCAGGAAAACGTAGTGCAACTGCGTGAAATAAACGCAGTGAAGGCCGTTGGTAATCAATGGTTAGTGACCGCGGGATTACGTCCTGGCGATCGGGTCATTGTGTCCGGATTACAAAGAATTCGTCCGGGAATCAAAGCCCGGGTCCTCCCTTCAAAACTGAACACATCTGACACGGTAGCTGAACAGTAATATTTCAGGCATTAAGGACACTTTCTTCATGGCCAACTTTTTTATTGAGCGCCCGGTTTTCGCCTGGGTGCTCGCTATTATCATGATGTTTACGGGCGGTATCGCGATAATGAACCTGCCTGTCGCCCAATATCCACAAATTGCGCCCCCAACCATTACCATCAGCGCTGCCTACCCAGGGGCAGACGCGAAGACCGTTGAAGACTCCGTCACCCAGGTGATTGAACAGAATATGAATGGTCTTGATGGCCTGATGTATATGTCATCCACCAGCGATGCGGCAGGTAATGCCTCGATTATCCTGACCTTCAAAACGGGTACGTCACCCGATATTGCGCAGGTTCAGGTACAGAATAAACTACAGCTGGCGATGCCTTCCTTGCCGCAGGAAGTACAACAGCAAGGGATCAGCGTTGATAAATCCAGCAGCAATATATTAATGGTCGCCGGTTTTATCTCTGATAATAACAGCCTGAGCCAATATGATATTGCCGACTATGTGGCCTCGAACATTAAAGATCCGCTAAGCCGCACTGCCGGGGTGGGGAGCGTGCAGTTATTCGGTTCTCAATACGCCATGCGCATCTGGTTGGATCCGCAAAAGCTCGACAAGTATAACCTCACTCCCGAGGACGTCATTACCCAGCTCAAAGTGCAGAATAATCAGATATCTGGCGGGCAATTGGGGGGCATGCCTCAGTCAGCCGATCAGCAGTTAAATGCGTCGATAATCGTCCAGACGCGTCTGCAAACGACCGATGAATTTGGCAAGATCTTCCTTAAAGTTCAGCAAGATGGTTCTCAGGTTCTGCTGCGCGATGTCGCGCGCATTGAGCTGGGTGCGGAAAATTATGCAACGGTTGCACGTTACAACGGCAAACCCGCCGCCGGGATTGCGATTAAACTTGCCGCTGGCGCCAATGCCCTGGCAACGTCCCAGGCGGTCAAACAAGAGCTGAACAGATTATCGGCCTGGTTTCCGGCCAGTATGAAAACCGTTTATCCCTATGACACCACGCCGTTTATCGAGATTTCGATTCAGGGTGTTTTTCATACTTTGATCGAGGCAATCATTCTGGTATTCCTCGTCATGTATCTGTTTTTGCAAAGTTTCCGCGCGACGCTTATCCCCACTATCGCCGTTCCGGTGGTTATCCTCGGCACCTTTGCAATACTCGACGTCGCCGGTTTTTCGATTAACACGCTCACGATGTTTGGCATGGTGCTGGCGATAGGGCTGTTGGTTGATGATGCCATCGTGGTGGTTGAGAACGTAGAACGTATTATTGCTGAAGAGCACTTGTCCCCAAAAGCGGCAACGCATAAAGCAATGGGCCAACTCCAGAGGGCGCTGGTTGGTATTGCCGTTGTGTTATCCGCCGTATTTATGCCGATGGCGTTTATGAGCGGGGCAACGGGGGAAATTTTCCGTCAGTTTTCCATCACCTTAATCTCCTCCATGCTGCTGTCGGTATTTGTGGCAATGAGCCTGACGCCTGCGCTTTGCGCCATGCTGTTAAAATCTCACGAGGGAGAAAAGGCAAACACACATTTTCTGTTTACCCGTTTCAATCACTTCATGGAGAAATGCACTCAGCACTACACGGACAGCACCCGTACACTGCTACGTCGCACAGGCCGTTATATGGTCGTCTATTTAGTCATTGGCGCGGGCATGATTGTGCTGTTTTTACGCACTCCGACCTCCTTTCTGCCTGAAGAAGATCAGGGGGTATTCATGACCACGGCACAATTGCCTTCGGGTTCAACGATGGTGAACACCAGCAAAGTGCTCGGGGAAATAACCGACTACTACCTGACGAAAGAACAGAAAAATGTCGCTTCTGTTTTCACCGTCGGCGGATTTGGTTTCAGCGGTCAGGGACAAAACAACGGTCTGGCGTTTATCAGCCTGAAGCCGTGGTCAGAACGCGTTGGCGAAGAAAACTCGGTTACCGCCATTATTCGACGGGCAATGATGGCCTTAAGCACCATCAATAATGCCGTCGTTTATCCGTTCAATTTACCCGCAGTCGCGGAACTGGGGACGGCTTCAGGTTTTGATATGGAGCTACTGGATAACGGTAATCTTGGGCATGAGAAAATGATGCAGGCGCGGAACCAGCTTCTGGCTTTGGCCAACCAGTCATCCGGTGAGGTTGACGGGGTACGTCCGAACGGCCTGGAAGATACACCGATGTTCCGCATTCACGTCAACGCCAAAAAGGCTGAAGCTATGGGCGTTGCGTTATCAGATATTAATCAGACCATCTCCACCGCGTTTGGTAGTCGCTATGTTAATGATTTCCTGAACCAGGGGCGCGTAAAAAAAGTGTATGTCCAGGCCGATACGCCGTTCCGTATGTTGCCGGACAATATCAACCACTGGTACGTACGTAACGCCTCCGGCGCAATGACGCCGCTTTCCGCCTACTCATCCACCGAGTGGACCTACGGTTCTCCTCGCCTTGAACGCTACAACGGTCAACCCGCAATGGAAATTCTGGGCCAGCCGGTTGAAGGGAAAAGCAGTGGTGATGCGATGAAATTTATGGCATCGCTGATTAATAAACTGCCCGCAGGCGTCGGCTATGCCTGGACCGGTCTGTCTTATCAGGAGGCGCTATCCACAAACCAGGCACCAATGCTGTACGGCATTTCGCTGATCGTCGTGTTTCTGGCACTGGCGGCACTGTATGAAAGCTGGTCGATCCCGTTCTCGGTGATGCTGGTTGTGCCAATCGGGGTGGTCGGCGCTTTACTGGCTACCGATCTGCGCGGCCTGAGCAATGATGTTTATTTCCAGGTAGGCCTGCTCACCACCATGGGGCTGTCGGCTAAAAACGCCATTCTGATCGTCGAGTTTGCCGTCGAGATTATGCAGAAAGAAGGGAAAACGCCGCTTGAAGCTGCAGTGGAAGCCGCGCAAATGCGCTTACGTCCAATTCTGATGACCTCACTGGCCTTCATCCTGGGGGTTATTCCGCTGGCAATAAGCAACGGCGCGGGCTCTGGTGCGCAAAATGCCGTCGGTACGGGGGTTATCGGAGGGATGCTGGCCGCGACGGTACTGGCAATCTATTTTGTTCCAGTGTTCTTTGTCCTCGTTGAAAATACGTTAGCGCGATTTAAAGCTCGACGCTGATCCCCTGCCCTATCCCTGGGTTTAGATTATTAAATCCCAGGGATGGGGCTTCGTTTGTCAGGCCTACGGTTATTAGTGGGCACGGCTATCCAGCGAGTTTCTCGTGGATAGCAGGGTAAGCATTACGCGGATTTTTTATAAGGAACGACTGAGGGTAGGAACAGAGGTTGTCAATTCTAACTAAAGCCAGGCTATCAAAACGGTTAATCAATAGTGCAGACCGGAACCTTTCAGATTTACAGCCAGTTCACCCAGTTTTGTATTCGGATGCTGATGGCACATTTTAACCATTTTCGGTACAGCTTCCGTTTCCACCTCATGCAGGGGAACATAATCATCGCCTTTAAAGTCCGAATTTTTATTAACAATCACAAAGGCAATTGCCGTCTTGTATTGCTGACTCATATCAACAAATTCTTTACAGGTCATATCTTGTGGCGCAGCTTCCGTTGCCTGAGTAGCCAAAGCACGGGTCATTGGCGCCATAATAGAGGTCACAAGAATAGCTGCAGAAACCATCATCTTAATATTCACTATGCGCTCCAGAAGTAGCATTAATTTTTATCGGCGAGCTTATCAGTTTTAACCAGCGTCGCATTTCTACGCAGACTGATAAAAGCTAAAGAACTAAAGATCATCTCGACACCAATAAAGATTGAGGTAAATACATACGATCTGTCGGGATCCATATTCAGCCATACGCCGGCAATAAGCAGGTCAAAAATACCAATGAAAATGTTCCATCCATAACCCGGACTACGGAACAGTTTGACCCCAGAGGCGATACGAAAAATACCCCCCAGAATAAACAGGCAGCAAAATACCATTGCCAGTGAATTCATGCCTATCACAGGATTCACGAGGAAACAGTAACCCAGCAGTAACCACGCGATAGCAAAAAAGGCATAAGTAAATTTGGCTTTCAATTGCTTTTTACCTGAGCTAAACAGGCTATAAATAGAATAGAAACCACATACCAGGAACATAAAACCGGTTGCATAGCTTAAATAAACACCTGCAGCAATCGGATAAATCAAGCAGCAGATGCCACAAATCAACATCAACACCGCCATAATCGTCGCGTGCTTTTTATAATGAACGAGTGTTTTTTCATTAAACGCTCTCAGGCTACGCTGATTAAAAACAAACATACATCCTCCGTTATACATAAACGCAATGTAACCTGTTGACACAAGAATTATTACTCACTCAACATATGTTACTTACAGTGGAATGATAAGACTTCCACTAAGGAAGCGTATATAAGAACAAGAGAATGTCGCTATGCGTTTAATCCTACACATGTCAGACATCTGACACGTGTAGGATTAAACGGTCATTATTCTATCTTGGCTCTGATTCCTCTCTTTAACATTATTTAATATGCTTATTGCGTTTGGTGACATATACCAAATTTATTCAGGAGAAAGTAATGAAAAAGATTATTCTTGCGGGTGTGCTTGCAACCATGATGGGTTCAGCACCAGTGATGGCTGCTACTGCTACCACAACCACTCCGGCGCAAGCTGCTACAGCAAATGTACAAAAAGAAGCTGCCGATGTTATGCAGGTCGCAGTGCAAGGCGCAAATGCGATGCGTGATATTCAGCTTGCTCGTCTGGCCCTGTTTCATGGACAGCCTGACAGCGCTAAAAAATTAACCGATGACGCGGCTTCCCTGCTGGCAGGCGACAGCAAAGATTGGGCGAAATTTGTAAAAGCTGCGCCTAAAGCCAAGATGATTGACGATCAGTACGTGGTTATTAACGCTACGGTCGCGCTGTCAGAAGACTATATTGCGACTCCGGCCAAAGAATCCGCTATCAAAACAGCGAATGGCAAAATGGCCAAAGGCGACTGGAAAGGTGCAGTTGATACTCTGCAACTGGCTGGTATCAGCGTGCTTCAGACCCAATACCTGATGCCTCTGAATCAGACTCGTAAAGCCGTTGCCAGCGCGCAAAAACTGCTGACTTCCGGTAAATACTATGAAGCAAACCTTGTGTTAAAAGGTGCTGAAGATGGCATTGTAGTCGATAGCGAGATGATCGGCGCAGGCCAGTAGTACTCAGCACTACGGAGTGTTGAACCAGGACTTTCTCTCCTGATCGGGCAGCTACGGCCACCCGATCAGGGGGATTAATGGCTAATCAGACTGTCTATCTCAATCTCAATTTCCCGCATAACAGCAATAATCTTCTGCAATGCCTCCTCGCGTACTGCCAGAGGAAGATCGTCATGTCGTCTGGATTCGAAAGGTTCGCACAGGTTCTGTAGCGCAGTGATACCCAGAATTTGCGCCGAGCCATGCAACCGGTGAAGGGCTCGCAAAAACAGCTGAGGCTCATCTTGCAAAACGGCCTTCTCAGCCGCTTGTATATCATTCAGCGTTGCCTCGCGAAATGTCTCGAGAATCTCGTTCATGAGTGCGCGATCGCCGCCGGTATTTTCCGTCAATACATTGAATTTCAAATGCCGGATTGTACAAGGAGACGAATAACCGGTTTCGATTTTACTCAATTCATGTGTCAGTGTCTGAATCGACACAGGCTTGAACAGGCACAAATTCATACCATTTTGCAGGCATCGATCGCGTGACTGTGGAAGTGCGCTGGCCGTCAGTCCCCATATTTGTAAATTCGGCTGTTGACGACGTAGCGAAGCCGCGAGATCAAACCCGTCTTTTTTCGGCATATTTACATCGGTTATCAGCAGATCGTACGATTTTTTCGCCAGTTTGGCTTCTGCTTCCTCCCCATCACACGCTTCATCCACACTGTAGCCAATGGCATTCAACTGTCGCTTGAGCAGCAGGCGATTGGTTGGATTATCGTCAGCTATCAAAATAGACAGACACGGCAGCGGTAACAGAGTACCTGGCGCATCGCCATCCGATACAATTGACTGTCGAGCCGTTTCAACCGGCAGCGTTATGGTAAACGTGGTTCCTTGCAACGGGACGCTCATCAACTCCAGCGTCCCGCCCATCAGCGTCACCAGTTCTTTACAGATAAATAACCCCAGACCAGAACCGGTTTGTTGACGCCCACAGCGCCCCTGAGCGTAACGCTGAAACAACCCCGCCTGCTCCTCTTCACTAATCCCGCAACCGGTGTCGCTAATGGCGATGGTCAGGGTACCGTGATTCTCCCCGTCAGGCGTCAAACGGGCCGTTACATGAATGCTGCCCTGCTCGGTAAACTTCAACGCATTACCCACCAGGTTGGTGAGAATTTGCCGCAAAGCCTGCTGATCGACAAATACCCGCTCGTTTGCTGGCAACTGGCTAACGCAGGCAAGCGTAATGCCTTTCTGTCTGGCTAAAGCATCGAAAGAGTGGCACTGCAATTCAATGAGCTGCGAGAGATCTGTCCATTGAGGAACAACCTGGTATTTACCAGACTCAATCTTATCCACATCCAGAATCTTACCGATCAGCCCAAGCAATGACTGGGCCGTCGCCCCGGTAAGGGCAATCGCCTCTTTTCGTTGTGCCGGGCTGAGTTCTGAACTCGACAGTAATTCCACAAAGCCAACAATCGAACTTACCGGAGTACGTAATTCATGGCTCATACTCGCCAGAAAGCGACTTTTGGCCTTGGTTGCTTCAATCGCTTTATTCTTTTCGTTTTCCAGTTCTTGAGATAATGCTTCTTTGAGATGAAGCTGCTCTTCCAGTAGCCGCTGCGATTGTTTCCTTTTATTTACCTCACGGGAGAGTGAGATCCCCCAGATCAGGCTAATTGCTATCAGCAGCAGCGCGAATATCCCCAGTTGATAGAACTGTTTGCTATATCGACTCCAGAAATCGACCTGCGTATTGGAAATTTTCGACCACCTCTCCGTCATCTGCAAAATCTCACGTGGCGGTATGGCCTGTAGCGCTTTATCCATAACAGACTTCAACATCGGCTCGCGGGGAGAGATTGCAAAACTTACCGACGCACCAGGCATATCTGGAAGCCTAAAAAAGTGCATATTTTTCTGGTAGTAATGATCGACCATAAATCTTGCCGACAATTCGGTAGCGATTGCCGCATCAACGCTGCCCTCCTTAACCATGGCCATCGCAACACTGCCAGTATCCGCATTCACCCAGGTGGCCTGCGGATAGCGTTGTTTCAGCTCGCTTTCCAGCACATGCCCGGCAGGCAAAGCAATGCGTATCGGCTTCTCCAGTAGCGAATTGGCGGTTTCCTCACGGGAAGTGATCATCACAAATGCCACATTCATCAGCGGATCGCTAAAGGCCGAATTGCTCGGGTTTTGATGAGTTAGCGTGATAGTGGGATACATATCCCACTGTTCGCCGCTTATTTGCTTTGTCTGCTCACTTTTGGAGCTAGGGAAGGTGCGAATAAGCAGGTCATTTCTTCCCAAGCTGACTCGCTGATTAAAATTTCGCGGATCTGGGCCGATTTTTTTCCCGCAAACACATCGAATCAGCCTATTTAGGCTATTTTTTCCACCATTTCTGGCGTTATTTCCGGTTTTTACTGAGATCTCTCCCACTGACGTATCATTTGGTCCACCCGAAACAGGTTGGCCAGGGTGAATAACATCGCCAGTTGGTTATCGTTTTTCAGCAGCCCCTTGTATCTGGCTTTCACGAAGCCGAACTGCCGCTTGATGATGCGAAACGGGTGCTCCACCCTGGCACGGATGCTGGCTTTCATGTATTCGATGTTGATGGCCGTTTTGTTCTTGCGCGGATGCTGCTTCAAGGTTTTTACCCTGCCGGGACGCTCGGCGATCAGCCAGTCCACATCCACCTCGGCCAGCTCCTCGCGCTGTGGCGCTCCTTGGTAGCCGGCATCGGCTGAGACAAATTGCTCCTCTCCATGAAGCAGATTACCCAGCTGATTGAGGTCATGCTCGTTGGCCGCGGTGGTGACCAGGCTGTGGGTCAGGCCACTCTTGGCATCGACACCAATGTGGGCCTTCATGCCAAAGTGCCACTGATTGCCTTTCTTGGTCTGATGCATCTCCGGATCGCGTTGCTGCTCTTTGTTCTTGGTAGAGCTGGGTGCCTCAATGATGGTGGCATCCACCAAAGTGCCTTGGGTCATCATGACGCCTGCTTCGGCCAGCCAGCGATTGATGGTCTTGAACAATTGACGGGCCAGTTGATGCTGCTCGAGCAGGTGGCGGAAATTCATGATGGTGGTGCGATCCGGCAGGGCGCTATCCAGGGATAATCGGGCAAACAGGCGCATGGAGGCGATTTCGTACAGGGCATCTTCCATGGCACCGTCGCTCAGGTTGTACCAATGCTGCATGCAGTGAATACGCAGCATGGTCTCCAGCGGATAGGGCCGTCGGCCATTGCCCGCCTTGGGATAAAACGGCTCGATGACAGCGGTCATATTCTGCCATGGCAGAATCTGCTCCATGCGGGAGAGGAAAATCTCTTTTCGGGTCTGACGGCGCTTAGTGCTGAATTCACTATCGGCGAAGGTGAGTTGATGGCTCATGATGTCCCTCTGGGATGCGCTCCGGATGAATATGATGATCTCATATCAGGAACTTGTTCGCACCTTCC
>NZ_JAOWIA010000045.1:0-6308 GCF_030332345.1 Citrobacter sp. Cpo221 | reverse complement strand
TCCGCAGCTTCTTTCCCTCCAACGTCCTGCCTCATCCATTCGCGAGCAGCATCTGGTGACAGTACCAGTGGCCGCCTGTCATGAATATCTACCAGTCCTTTGTCTGCAGCAGCCGTCACTATCAGAAATCCTTCTGCTTCATCTCCACGTTCGAATGGTGTGCTGCCGATCGCCGCCATGAATATCGGCTGGCCATCGACTCGATGAATGAAGTAGGGCTGCTTTTTGTCGCCTTCCTTTTTCCACTCAAACCAGCCATCAGCAAAGCAAATTGCGCGACCGTGTTGCCACAGAGGCTTAAACATTCTGCTGGTGGCCGCAGTTTCAGAGCGTGCGTTAATTAGTGGTGGTTTATCCCACCACCCTGGGGCGTATCCCCAGATAACAGGATCGAGATGGAGTTTCTCGTCACGTTCGCTCAGAAGCAGAACTCTGGTGCCTGGCGCCACGTTAAAACGCCCGATCGGTTCCGGGTCATATGGAATGTCTCGTTCGACTTCGTCAGCGAGAAGGACGAGATAGTCTTCACGCGTCATCGACTGTGAAAAGCGTCCACACATAGAAACCTCCAGCCATATGTCAGACTGAAAGTATAGGTGGTAACTAAAAGAGAGGGCGCGTAGGTTAATGTGTACCTAAATGCGCCCTTAAATTTGATTTTGGATGAATATTTGTGTTTATCTATTTGAATTTAAGGTTAATTATTTAAATTCAAAAAACCTTCTTGTACGGTTTTACTGAAACCTGCGCATACACGCCCGCCGCGACATACGGATCGGCTTCCGCCCACGCCTGTGCCGCCTCCAAAGATTCAAATTCGGCAATCACCGTCGAGCCGGTAAAACCCGCCGCACCGGGATCGTTAATATCGACCGCTGGCATGGGGCCCGCCGTGAGCAAACGACCTTCGTCATGAAGGAGTTGCAGGCGAGCCAGATGAGCAGGGCGCACGGAGAGACGTTTTTCGAGAGAGTCTGTAATATCTTGAGCGTAAATAACATACAGCACGGGTAGAGCTCCTTGAACGGTAAAAGTCGTTAATAACGTTATTGGAAAGGCCTAACAACTGCAACGGAAAGATAACTGATATGTTAAGGCCATACTCTGAAAGCGGTTTTTTATCATAAAATCGCGTTTTAAATGTCAGTTACCGCCACGGGCTTATTGAATATGATTGCTATTTGCATTTAAAATCAGGGCCTGGTTTTTTTACTGAAACGATTATGACTTCAATGACCCTTGATTTACCTCGTCGCTTTCCCTGGCCAACGTTACTGTCTGTCGGCATTCATGGTGCCGTAGTGGCTGGTTTGCTGTATACCTCGGTACATCAGGTTATTGAACTGCCTGCGCCAGCGCAGCCGATCTCTGTCACGATGGTCGCGCCTGCCGACCTTGAACCGCCTCAGGCCGTTCAGCCGCCGCCGGAACCCGTTGTCGAGCCTGAACCGGAACCAGAACCGATTCCAGAGCCACCAAAAGAGGCACCGGTGGTGATTGAAAAACCGAAGCCCAAGCCTAAACCGAAGCCAAAACCGGTGAAAAAGGTGGAAGAGCAACCGAAACGCGATGTTAAACCAGCAGAACCGCGCCCGGCCTCCCCACTGGAAAATACGGCACCTACGCGCACAATGACCAATACCGCGCCGGCAACTACCAGCAAACCGGTGGTCAGTGCGCCATCAGGTCCACGCGCTTTAAGCCGTAATCAGCCTCAGTATCCGGCGCGAGCTCAGGCGCTGCGCATTGAAGGACGGGTAAAGGTCAAATTTAACGTAACGCCGGATGGTCGGGTTGAAAATGTGGAGATCCTGTCTGCACAGCCTGCCAATATGTTTGAGCGTGAAGTGAAAAATGCGATGCGTAGATGGCGTTATGAGGCAGGTAAACCCGGTTCCGGACTCGTGGTGAATATTGTTTTCAAATTAAACGGCACAACGCAAATCGAGTAAGCATCAGGCCGTCCGGCAATCATCACTCTTGATCATTGCCGGATAGCATTACTGGCGTGTGCTATCAGGCCAACGTGGGAATTGGACGCGGTTTCCCGTCTTTATCAACGGCAACGTAGATAAACAGAGCCTCGGTGGCTTTATAGCGCTGCCCAATAGGTTCAGAAGCGACTTTCTTCACCCAAACTTCAATATTGATGCTGATTGAGGTTGTCCCGCGTTTCACACAGCGCGCGTAACAACACACTACATCACCTACGGCGACCGGCCGCAAAAAGCTCATTCCTTCAACCCGCACCGTTACCACACGACCATGTGCGATCTCTTTGGCCTGAATCGCGCCACCTATATCCATTTGTGACATCAGCCAACCGCCAAAAATATCACCATTCGCGTTGGTATCTGCAGGCATGGCCAGAGTACGTAAAACCAGTTCACCCTGGGGAGTGTTATTCGTTGTTGTCATTGTAGAACCGACTATAGAGAAAGATTACAGGCGCGATGCTACTAGAATTTGTGCGTTGAGAACAGAGGGGATGCGGCGTGCAGAGCAGATGTAAGCCAGGTTGTCAGCACAATGGAACGCGAGGGGATAAAAATTCGCCAGATCCGCAGATCTGGCGAGCATGTATTACGATTTATCTTCTTGCGGCAGATGACGGTAAATATAGACTCCACTCAGCAGCGTAAAGAATAAAGTCAGGGCGGTCAGGCCGAACACTTTGAAGTTGACCCAAATGTTCTGCGGTAGCCAAAATGCAATATAGATATTCGCCAGACCACACAGGATGAAAAAGACGGCCCAGGCTAAATTAAGTTTCGACCACACCGGCTGCGGCAGGGTCAGCTCTTTACCTAACATGCGTTGAATTAGCGGCTTTTTCATTACCCACTGGCTAACCAGCAGAGCACCAGCAAACAGCCCGTAAATCACCGTTACTTTCCACTTAATGAATTCATCGTTGTGGAAAAAAATAGTCAGGCCACCAAATACGGCCACCAGGACAAAGGTGATTAATGCCATCTTCTCGACCTTGCGATAGCGAACCCAGCTGTAAATCAACACTACAGCCGTCGCGACAATCAGCGCCGAGGTCGCCGCATAGATGTCATAAAGCTTATAAAAAGCAAAAAAGACAACCAGCGGTAAAAAATCAAGAAACTGCTTCATTCTTCGATTCCGTCATCAAAAGCACCGGGTACAAGCCCGGAATGCGTTCAGGGTTTATTGGCGAATCAGCATGTACAGGCGGAACAAATAGATCAGCAACACGGCGGAGATCATATTGCTCAGCGTATTCGCCAATACCGCGCCTACATTCGGCGTAAGTACTGCAAAACTTGGCGCAAAAAGCAACAGCAGCGTTTTTGCCAGCAACCAACCGATCACTGCCGGCGCAACCAGTCGCATATTCGACCACGCGAGACGCATACTGTTGCGCATCGCGGCAAAGACACCCATTTTGTCCTGTACCAACATCACAGGGGCGAGTGCCAGCAGGATCGCCAGCAGAATACCGGGTACAACAACCAGCATAATACCGATTTGCACCAGCAGAGTAGTCAGAAAAATCAGAATAAACAGCTTCGGTAACACTGGCGCACTGGCGCCGATGGCACGTAATGCGCTGACGCGATGACCTGCTGAAATCAGCTGAATCATCAGGATGACACCCCCGGCGAGGATGGCATTACCAATCAGACCGGAAAACGTCGACGCCGCGGAAGCGCGTAGCAAAATTTGCTGTTGCTCCGGGGTCATGTTTTGCACCAGATCGAACAGCCCCACGCTGCTGGTTAACTGATCGCCTTCACTGAGTTGCGCAATTTGTGCGTCAGTGGGGGAAAAGGCATGCCCTAACACCACTGTGATAAACGCGCACAACAACGATACCAGCAAGATGGTAATGAATTGATTACGGAAAAAGTTTCCCGTGTCACGGTAAACGGATTTCGCCGTGATAGACATGCACTCTCCTTGAGTTTTGCAGGTGTTCATTTGCGGGCAATTGTACCCTGGATAACTCTACAGTGGCAGCATCGCGCGATGTATGGAAAAGCATATCTTTGTAAAGCTGCAGTAATTTTTGGCTATGACTTCAGCGTCGTGCATGAACGCTGTTTGTTATCTGCGCATCACGAGCAGATATCCATCACCCATCAGCAATGAGCTGGAGGTACTTGCACATTGAAAATATATCAAAATTGATCTGAATTAATTTAACCAGGATTTTGAATGCAAGTTCTAACTTAATCTGGATCAATAAATGTTAAATTATCAAAGTCAATGTGATCCATGTTAGATCACTTATTACTCCAATGTGGGTATATTCGTTCCGCTTTTATAACCATAACGATGGAGCGGACATGAAAAAATTAACAGTTGCAGCATTGGCTTTAACAACTCTTCTCTCTGGTAACGCATTTGCGCATGAAGCTGGAGAGTTCTTTATTCGTGCAGGTTCTGCCACCGTCAGGCCGACGGAAGGTGCAGGTGGTACGCTGGGCAGCTTAGGTGGCTTTGATGTCAGCAATAACACGCAGTTGGGTCTGACATTTACCTACATGGCAACCGACAATATCGGTGTTGAATTACTGGCAGCTACGCCGTTCCGCCATAAAATCGGTACTGCTGCAACGGGTGATATTGCCACCGTACATCATTTACCGCCGACGTTAATGGCGCAGTGGTACTTCGGTGACTCCAGCAGTAAACTGCGTCCGTACGTAGGTGTTGGGGTGAACTACACGACCTTCTTCGATGAAGGCTTTAACGACAACGGTAAAGAAACGGGGTTATCGGACCTGAGTCTGAAAGATTCCTGGGGCGCAGCAGGGCAAGTTGGTATGGACTATCTGATTAACCGTGACTGGCTGATTAACATGTCGGTGTGGTACATGGATATCGACACCACCGCAAGCTATAAAATGGGCGGTGTACAGCAGCGAGACAGCGTACGCCTTGATCCGTGGGTGTTTATGTTCTCTGCGGGTTATCGTTTTTAAGTTTTTCTGCAAACCCCCTGCAAAACTGGTCATCAAATGGCCAGTTTTTCCATTCTTTTCCACACGTGTCATTGTCTTGAACGGCCATTATTTTGCGCCTCTGGCCTGACAAAATTTGTGTGTCGATACCTCGCTATAAGCAGTACTGCGCTAAGGAAGGTGCGAACAAGTTCCTGATATGAGATCATCATATTCATCCGGAGCGCATCCCAGAGGGACATCATGAGCCATCAACTCACCTTCGCCGATAGTGAATTCAGCACTAAGCGCCGTCAGACCCGAAAAGAGATTTTCCTCTCCCGCATGGAGCAGATTCTGCCATGGCAGAATATGACCGCTGTCATCGAGCCGTTTTATCCCAAGGCGGGCAATGGCCGACGGCCCTATCCGCTGGAGACCATGCTGCGTATTCACTGCATGCAGCATTGGTACAACCTGAGCGACGGTGCCATGGAAGATGCCCTGTACGAAATCGCCTCCATGCGCCTGTTTGCCCGATTATCCCTGGATAGCGCCCTGCCGGATCGCACCACCATCATGAATTTCCGCCACCTGCTCGAGCAGCATCAACTGGCCCGTCAATTGTTCAAGACCATCAATCGCTGGCTGGCCGAAGCAGGCGTCATGATGACCCAAGGCACTTTGGTGGATGCCACCATCATTGAGGCACCCAGCTCTACCAAGAACAAAGAGCAGCAACGCGATCCGGAGATGCATCAGACCAAGAAAGGCAATCAGTGGCACTTTGGCATGAAGGCCCACATTGGTGTCGATGCCAAGAGTGGCCTGACCCACAGCCTGGTCACCACCGCGGCCAACGAGCATGACCTCAATCAGCTGGGTAATCTGCTTCATGGAGAGGAGCAATTTGTCTCAGCCGATGCCGGCTACCAAGGAGCGCCACAGCGCGAGGAGCTGGCCGAGGTGGATGTGGACTGGCTGATCGCCGAGCGTCCCGGCAGGGTAAAAACCTTGAAGCAGCATCCGCGCAAGAACAAAACGGCCATCAACATCGAATACATGAAAGCCAGCATCCGTGCCAGGGTGGAGCACCCGTTTCGCATCATCAAGCGGCAGTTCGGCTTCGTGAAAGCCAGATACAAGGGGCTGCTGAAAAACGATAACCAACTGGCGATGTTATTCACCCTGGCCAACCTGTTTCGGGTGGACCAAATGATACGTCAGTGGGAGAGATCTCAGTAAAAACCGGAAATAACGCCAGAAATGGTGGAAAAAATAGCCTAAATAGGCTGATTCGATGTGTTTGCGGGAAAAAAATCGGCCCAGATCCGCGAAATTTTAATCAGCGAGTCAGCTTGGGAAGAAATGACCTGCTTATTCGCACCTTCC
>NZ_JAOWIA010000044.1:0-5203 GCF_030332345.1 Citrobacter sp. Cpo221 | reverse complement strand
GGGTGGATCAGGGTAACAACCATTTTGATGTTGTCGCCCGGCATTACCATCTCTACGCCTTCCGGCAGTTCGATGGTACCAGTCACGTCAGTAGTACGGAAGTAGAACTGCGGACGGTAGCCTTTGAAGAACGGAGTATGACGGCCGCCTTCGTCTTTGGACAGAATGTACACTTCAGATTCGAACTTGGTGTGCGGCTTGATAGAGCCCGGCTTAGCCAGTACCTGACCACGTTCGATTTCTTCACGCTTGATACCACGCAGCAGAACACCAACGTTCTCACCAGCACGGCCTTCGTCCAGCAGTTTGCGGAACATTTCAACGCCAGTACAGGTAGACTTAGCAGTCTCTTTGATACCAACGATTTCAACTTCTTCACCAACTTTGATGATACCGCGCTCTACACGACCGGTAACAACGGTACCACGACCGGAGATGGAGAATACGTCTTCGATAGGCAGCAGGAACGGCTTGTCAATCGCACGCTCTGGTTCTGGGATGTAAGAATCCAGGAAGCCAGCCAGTTCGATGATTTTCGCTTCCCACTCTGCTTCGCCTTCCAGCGCTTTCAGAGCAGAACCACGAACGATCGGAGTGTCGTCGCCCGGGAAATCGTACTGAGACAGAAGTTCACGAACTTCCATTTCTACCAGTTCCAGCAGCTCTTCGTCATCAACCATGTCGCATTTGTTCAGGAACACGATGATGTACGGAACGCCTACCTGACGACCCAGCAGGATGTGCTCACGAGTCTGCGGCATCGGGCCGTCAGTCGCAGCAACAACCAGGATCGCGCCGTCCATCTGCGCAGCACCGGTGATCATGTTTTTAACATAGTCGGCGTGGCCCGGGCAGTCTACGTGTGCGTAGTGGCGAGTCGGGGTGTCATATTCAACGTGAGAAGTGTTGATGGTGATACCACGAGCTTTTTCTTCCGGCGCGTTATCGATCTGGTCGAATGCGCGAGCAGCACCGCCGTAGGTTTTAGCCAGAACGGTAGTGATTGCAGCGGTCAGCGTTGTTTTACCATGGTCAACGTGGCCGATAGTACCGACGTTAACGTGCGGTTTAGTACGTTCAAATTTTTCTTTAGACATCGATTGTCCCTCTAAGACACGGATAAATCGGTGATATCACCACATCAACCAGGCAATATACCTGAGCTGTTGAATGCTTTTAAAAGTAAACAGAGAGAAACGGGAAGGAGAAGTGAAGTGGTGCTGATACCCAGAGTCGAACTGGGGACCTCACCCTTACCAAGGGTGCGCTCTACCAACTGAGCCATATCAGCACGTCTGGAGCGGGCAGCGGGAATCGAACCCGCATCATCAGCTTGGAAGGCTGAGGTAATAGCCATTATACGATGCCCGCATCCTGAAACTCGGCTACCCAGTTCTTTCTGCAACAAAAAAGAGATCTCTCTCTTTTCTGTTCGAGCTGATTAATTTTTTAATCAACTCAGGCGGCGATAACGCTGCCAGAAAGTGGTGGTGGGGGAAGGATTCGAACCTTCGAAGTCTGTGACGGCAGATTTACAGTCTGCTCCCTTTGGCCGCTCGGGAACCCCACCGGACTTGATGGTGCCGACTACCGGAATCGAACTGGTGACCTACTGATTACAAGTCAGTTGCTCTACCTACTGAGCTAAGTCGGCATCAAGTAGCGCGCATTTTATGGAGACATGCGCACTCATGCAACTAAAAAATTGCATAAAATGTTCTATCGCTCACATTTTGCACTATACGACCGATAAATAATCTATTTCCTCTTTGGATTGGACAAATTTCCAACGTCAGGTGCCTCCTCAGAGAGGAATTTTGCTCCGGCAGGTACGCTTTGATAGAGAGAAAGCACATCTTTATACATCTGGAATACTCGTCACATTGCATTTCAGAGGATGATTTTTTCTTATTATTCCCCCCCATCTGGTGTTACCCTCCTGCCCATTGTCCAAATTAACTGAAATGTGCGTGCCATTGCGTACCGGGGATGATTTCGTTTTTTACCGCAGACCTGATATAGCAATGACAGCCAGACCATGCGTATGAGTATAAAAGAGCAAGCGTTAACGTCGCCTTACCTACAGTTTGATCGCAACCAGTGGGCTGCGCTTCGTGATTCCGTGCCGATGACCCTGACCGAGGAAGAGATTGCTCGTCTTAAAGGCATTAACGAAGACTTATCGCTGGAAGAAGTTGCCGAGATTTATTTGCCTCTCTCGCGTTTGCTAAACTTTTACATCAGTTCGAACCTGCGACGTCAGGCCGTGCTGGAGCAATTTTTAGGCACGAATGGCGAGCGTATTCCTTATATTATTAGCATTGCTGGCAGCGTCGCCGTCGGTAAAAGTACGACTGCGCGTGTTTTGCAGGCTTTGCTCAGTCGCTGGCCCGAGCATCGCAAGGTCGAGTTGATTACTACCGATGGCTTTCTCCACCCTAACCAGGTATTGAAAGATCGTGGACTGATGAAGAAGAAAGGCTTCCCCCAGTCCTATGATATGCATCGCTTGGTTAAATTCGTTTCCGATCTGAAATCAGGCGTACCTAACGTCACGGCGCCGGTCTATTCCCATCTCATCTATGATGTGATCCCTGATGGCGACAAAACCGTTGCCCAGCCCGACATATTAATACTCGAAGGGCTAAATGTATTACAAAGCGGGATGGACTATCCTCACGATCCGCATCATGTATTTGTTTCTGACTTTGTCGACTTTTCTATTTATGTTGATGCGCCAGAAGAATTACTCCAGACGTGGTATATCAACCGTTTCCTGAAATTCCGTGAAGGGGCGTTTACCAACCCGGACTCTTATTTCCATAACTATGCAAAATTATCAGAAGATGAGGCTATCAACACCGCCACATCGTTATGGAAAGAGATTAACTGGCTGAATTTAAAACAAAATATATTACCAACGCGTGAGCGAGCAAGCTTAATCATGACGAAAAGTGCCAATCATGCCGTTGAGCAAGTCAGGTTGAGAAAATAAATAAAGAAGGGGAGCAACAGCTCCCCTTCTTATTACTCAGCGCTTCTTAGCGATATTTCTCCACCCATCCAGGGTTTGATCTCGCCATTTTGTTCAAGCAATAATGCACCTTGCGCGTCTATTCCACGTGAGATGCCAAATATTTCTTTATCACCAATAATAAGTTTGACCGGACGGTCGATAAAGTTATCCAGTCTCTTCCAGCGAGACAGATACGGCGCTAAACCTTCGTGCTCAAAGAGCACTAACGCAGCACGCAACTCACGTATCAGTCGGGCAGCAAGGGTATTGCGATCAATGTTAATGCCCGCTTCCTGCAGGTTAATCCAGCCTTGATTAACCACATTTTCTTCAACCCGGCGCATGGACATATTAATACCCGCACCGATAACAATCTGCGCGGCATCCCCTGTCTTACCGGTCAGTTCAACCAGGATCCCTGCCAGCTTACGGTCGAGCAAATAGAGGTCGTTGGGCCATTTTACACGTACCTTCTCTGCGCCCAGATCGCGTAAAACCTCAGCCATGACGATACCAATAACCAGACTCAGGCCAATCGCGGCAGCCGGTCCTTGTTCCAACCGCCAGAACATTGAAAGGTACAGGTTGGCACCAAACGGTGAAAACCATTTGCGACCACGGCGGCCGCGCCCGGCTTGCTGATATTCAGCGACACAGGCATCCCCTGACTCCAGTTGACCTATTCGGTCCATCAGGTACTGATTGGTTGAGTCGATAACCGGCAGGACTGTGATATTTCCACCATCCAGTTGAGAATGAATAAGTGAAGCATCTAATAGTTGGATAGGCTCCGGTAAGCTGTATCCTTTACCTGGAACAGTAAAGACATCAACCCCCCAGTCGCGTAACGTCTGGACATGCTTATTGATTGCGGCACGGCTCATTCCCAACTTTTCACCGAGCTGCTCACCGGAATGAAATTCGCCGTCAGCGAGTAATGAAATAAGCGTCAGAGGGACGGTATTATCCTTCATGCAATGATCTCCACAGCATTCATTTCACCCTGCGGGCCAATAAACCGGACCTCTGGTTCGAGCCAGACATTAAATTTCTCACCGACTTTTTGGTGCACATGGTGTGCAAGTTGCACCACATCCTGACTCGTCGCATTGTCTGCATTGATCAGCACCAGTGCCTGCTGCTGATGTACCGCTGCGCCACCAATGCGCATGCCTTTTAGCTGGCATTGATCGATCAGCCAGCCTGCTGCCAGTTTCACAGAGCCATCAGCCTGCGGGTAATGAGGTGCTGTTGGGAATTTTGCCAGGAGCTCCTGCGCAATCTCTGCGGTGACAACCGGGTTTTTAAAGAAGCTTCCTGCATTACCGTTTACTTTCGGATCGGGCAGTTTTGTCGTGCGCATATGGCAGACAGAATCAAAAACTTGCTGAGGCGTCACCGTTGTAGGATCCAGGCGCGTCAGATCGCCATAGGTCAGTACCGGATGCCACTGTTTAGACAAGCGTAAACCAACAGCAATAATTGCGAAGCGATCCTGGTATTCATGTTTGAAGATGCTGTCACGATAACCAAAACGACATTCTGCTGCACCAACACGCAGATGTTTGCCAGTCGACAGCTCAACGCAGTCTACGTATTCGCAGACGCGCTGTAGCTCTACGCCATAGGCACCTATATTCTGGATTGGCGATGAACCCACGCAGCCTGGGATAAGCGCCAGATTTTCCAGCCCAGGCATACCAAGCTGCAACGTATGCTGGACCAGATGATGCCAGTTTTCACCCGCACCTACGTGCAAATGCCACGCATCAGGTTGTTCTGTAATCTCAATACCCTTAATACGATTGACGATCACCGTACCCTGGAAGGTATCAAGAAACAGGACGTTACTCCCTTCGCCCAGGATCAGTACTGGATGATGCGATGCATTGGCTGATTGCCAGGCATTCAGTAATTGTTGTTCATTTTCGGCGCAGACAAGTTCATTCGTTTGCTGATCGATACCGAAGGTGTTCCAGGCTTTAAGGGAGTGATTCATAGACGCTTTCCTGATGCAAAATCGCGCCTAGTTTACCGCATATGCCGCAGGATGGCTTGTGTTATGGAGGTTTTGGATATTGCTTTGCACCCGATGGTGCTGCGATGTGATGTGCCTGATGCGCTGCGCTTATCAGGCCTACAAAATACGTTCAGCCCAGCCCCTGCAGGCCGGATAAGGCGGCACGC
>NZ_JAOWIA010000043.1:0-112179 GCF_030332345.1 Citrobacter sp. Cpo221 | reverse complement strand
GGAAGGTGCGAATAAGCAGGTCATTTCTTCCCAAGCTGACTCGCTGATTAAAATTTCGCGGATCTGGGCCGATTTTTTTCCCGCAAACACATCGAATCAGCCTATTTAGGCTATTTTTTCCACCATTTCTGGCGTTATTTCCGGTTTTTACTGAGATCTCTCCCACTGACGTATCATTTGGTCCACCCGAAACAGGTTGGCCAGGGTGAATAACATCGCCAGTTGGTTATCGTTTTTCAGCAGCCCCTTGTATCTGGCTTTCACGAAGCCGAACTGCCGCTTGATGATGCGAAACGGGTGCTCCACCCTGGCACGGATGCTGGCTTTCATGTATTCGATGTTGATGGCCGTTTTGTTCTTGCGCGGATGCTGCTTCAAGGTTTTTACCCTGCCGGGACGCTCGGCGATCAGCCAGTCCACATCCACCTCGGCCAGCTCCTCGCGCTGTGGCGCTCCTTGGTAGCCGGCATCGGCTGAGACAAATTGCTCCTCTCCATGAAGCAGATTACCCAGCTGATTGAGGTCATGCTCGTTGGCCGCGGTGGTGACCAGGCTGTGGGTCAGGCCACTCTTGGCATCGACACCAATGTGGGCCTTCATGCCAAAGTGCCACTGATTGCCTTTCTTGGTCTGATGCATCTCCGGATCGCGTTGCTGCTCTTTGTTCTTGGTAGAGCTGGGTGCCTCAATGATGGTGGCATCCACCAAAGTGCCTTGGGTCATCATGACGCCTGCTTCGGCCAGCCAGCGATTGATGGTCTTGAACAATTGACGGGCCAGTTGATGCTGCTCGAGCAGGTGGCGGAAATTCATGATGGTGGTGCGATCCGGCAGGGCGCTATCCAGGGATAATCGGGCAAACAGGCGCATGGAGGCGATTTCGTACAGGGCATCTTCCATGGCACCGTCGCTCAGGTTGTACCAATGCTGCATGCAGTGAATACGCAGCATGGTCTCCAGCGGATAGGGCCGTCGGCCATTGCCCGCCTTGGGATAAAACGGCTCGATGACAGCGGTCATATTCTGCCATGGCAGAATCTGCTCCATGCGGGAGAGGAAAATCTCTTTTCGGGTCTGACGGCGCTTAGTGCTGAATTCACTATCGGCGAAGGTGAGTTGATGGCTCATGATGTCCCTCTGGGATGCGCTCCGGATGAATATGATGATCTCATATCAGGAACTTGTTCGCACCTTCCTTAGCTCACCCATTGCAAATGTTGTAAGTAAATTATCCCTTACACATGCCATAGTTATAGGAAATAATAATCAATCAAAAATAAAACCAATTATTCTATGTTATCGAAGTAAAGATATTAAAAAAGTCATACCAAAATTCAATGAGCTTTATGATTGTTATTTAAACTCAGGCCAAATCCCTAAGCTTGATAACCCGCTAAGAGCAAGCATTGCTTGGGTTGCAAAACCAAGGGAAGATGACAAACTATCTCTTGTAAACTTTATAAACATAGATAGTTTACCAGAACCAAAATCAAATGACTTAAATACATTGCATGACTATTTCCTTATATTATTAAGAAAAAGTAATGTGACAATAAGCGACATATGTGATTCATTAATAAATTCAACTCTATTTCTGCTGAAATCATATAGTATCAAAGATGCCAATGGTTATTTTTACACAAAAAAAACATTAATTGAATACATTAAAAAATTAGACGAAAAACATTATGAAAATTTAAAAAACTTCTATATAGAGTAGCAAATAAGTTCATTCTTGGTGATGAAGTATATTTTGAAATGTCTAAAAAAACGATCATCTGGACATTCAAAAAGATTTCTGAAATTGATATTCAAGACGATAATTTCTTTCTGCAAGATGCAAAAAAAATAATAACCGCAACTCCCATCATTAAAGAAACACGTACTAAAAAAAATTCAGAACACTATACAGGTACAATTCACTCTGTTAAGGGACAGACACATTCCGCCACATTATACTTAGAAACTTATTACAAAAAAAACTATGAATCCTTTGTTCTAAAAGAGTTTTTTGAAGGCAAGAATTGTGTTGATATAACTAACAGCATTAAAGATGAGATTGATAAAATAGAGATTGAAATCACAAAATTAAAAAGCGGACATGGAGAAAAAACAAGAAAAGCAAAAATAAAAACCTTGCAAGCAAAAATAGTGTTAATTGAACGTTACGCAAAAATGATGTATGTAGGATTTTCAAGACCTCAGCACCTATTATGTTTTGCTATAGATGAGTCTAGGTTCAATCAATTAAAAATAGATACTTCATTATGGGATGTAATTAATGTATGAGTTTTATTTCTTAATACCCCCCATGTATTTCATCAAAAAAACACATGTTTAGTAGGGCCTATTACGGCCCTGAGCTCTTGTAAACGCCCCTTAATCTATTTAAAAACTTAGATTGGAAGTAAAGATAGCTTGTAAAAATAATACACAATTAAAAAACCTCCTTTTATGAATGGTCCTTAGCCATTGCAATGGTGCGGTACTAGACAAGAAATAGTTATGGGGCACACTTTAAATTATTTTGCTATAAATTCCGCATACCACTGCATCATCTCCCTTCTTCCTTCCAAGTATTGAGCGTGATTATATGTCCCACGAATTGAGTTCTTATCGACGTGAGCCAGCTGTAGCTCGATCCAAGCTGAATTAAATCCCTGCTCATGCAAAATGGTACTCATCGTGTGGCGGAATCCATGCCCTGTAACGCGACCAGCATAGCCAATCCGTCTTACTAACACAGTTAAAGCCATATCACTCATTGGCTTCTTAGGGTCATTACGTCCAGGGAACAACAACGCTCCTGCACCCGTCATGGGTTTAAGCTGATTAAGCAGGTCAATTGCCTGGCTTGATAATGGAACCAGATGAGGGCGGCGCATTTTCATGCGTTCCGCTGGCACATTCCAAACCTTTTTCTCAAAATCAAACTCCTGCCACTCTGCTTGCCTCAACTCCCCAGGCCTTACTCCTGTTAAAATAAGCAATTGCATCGAAATCTTAACAAGCACACTACCGGCATAGGTGCTCAAAGTCCGAAGAAACTCAGGCAATTCATCCTGAGTTAAAAAAGCATAGTGTTCTTTCTCATGGGGAGTTACTGCACTGGCTAAATCAGGCGCGGGATTGTATTCAGCCCTGCCAGTAACAACAGCGTACTTCCAGACCTCTCCACAGCGCTGGCGAACCTTACGGACCTTCTCAGTTGCCCCTCGTGCTTCTATCTTGGAAAGAACTGCAAGCAACTCCATCGGCTTGATATCTTTGATTGGCCGGTGACCGATATAAGGAAACACATCCTTTTCAAAAGTTCTCAACATCTCTTCACGGTAAGAGACAGACCAACGGTCATAGCGTCGCTGATACCACTCCCGCGTGATAGCCTCAAACGAGTTTTCTGCGTCCTGTTGACGGCTAAGTTTCTCAATTTTTCGTTCGAGAGAAGGATCATTGCCAGCAGCTAATGTTCTTTTAGCATCCTCACGCTTACTTCTGGCTTCAGCTAAAGAAACATCAGGGTAAACGCCAATAGCGAGCAGCTTCTCTTTGCCTAGTGAACGGTATTTGAGACGCCAGTATCTTTTGCCATTGGGATTAACCAGCAGGTAAAGACCACCACCATCAGCGAGTTTGTAGGGCTTATCTTTAGGTTTTGCAGTTTCAACCTGACGAGCAGTCAGCTTCATTGGGGGTACCTCTCAGCAGGGGGTACAATTATACCCCCACCCATACCCCCACATTGAGCTTGACCCTGAGGGAGTACTGTTGAGTTCAATAGACTAATAGAATGCTATAACTGCTGATTTAACAAGAGAAAGTTTAGCTTGGTAGACTTCAGGGGAGTTGAGTTTGGAGCGGGCGAAGGGAATCGAACCCTCGTATAGAGCTTGGGAAGCTCTCGTTCTACCATTGAACTACGCCCGCATCGAAATGCGTAAGGGATTATAAACCTTACGCTCTTCTTGGCAAGGGACTAACCGACTGACTGGCGATTAAATCACCGTCAGCATTTTGGCTTACTGCCCTGCGGCGGCAAATAACGCAGTGGATCGATAGCTGTCGCCCGATAGCGGATTTGGAAATGCAGCCGCACCGTAGTCGCATCCGAGCTGCCCATCGTCGCGATTTTCTGCCCGGCCTTCACGTTTTGACCGTTGTTCACCAGCATGGTGTCATTATGCGCATACGCAGTGATGTAGTCCTCACTGTGCTTAATCATGATGAGATTACCATAGCCCCGCAGCTGATTACCGACGTAAACCACCTTCCCGGCGCCGGCGGCATAAATCGGTGTACCGCGCGCAGCCGAGATATCAATGCCCTTATTGCCGCCGTCCGCGGTTGAATAAGGCAGGATCACCTTACCGCTGGCAGGCCACTGCCAGCAACGTTGCCCTACTGGTGGCCAGGAAGACTGCGGTACGGATGAAGACGGTCTGACCGCTGCCGTTTTGGTTGAGGATTTCTTGGTTGTTTTGCCAGAGTTAGAACTGGTTTTCGCGCCACCGCTGACCTTCAGTTTTTGCCCTACTTCAATGGTATAGGGCGGTGAAATATTATTCAGGCGGGCGATCTCTTTCACGCTGGTCCCGGTAGCGCGCGAAATACGGTATAGCGTATCCCCCCGCTTCACGGTATACACGGAGCCGGAATAACTTCCTGTATCAGACGACTTGCTCCCGGAACACCCTGCTAACAGCAGACCGACACACAGCAACATCACGATACCCAGGCCATTTTTCTTCAGGCGTCCTGCACTCAAAACAATACCTCGCAACATTTTCAGACGCTTTATCATAGCAGCCAGAAACCGGATGCCAAATCATATCGCGCAACGAACCGTCGGTCCTGGCATTTCACACCCTCTGTTAATCAATCTGACTTAATTAAGCATATAATATGGGTGCTTAAGATTGATGGTGGACGCTATGCGACAGGAACATGTCATTTTATTGAATGAGCAGGACCAACCCTGCGGAACGCTGGAAAAATATGCGGCGCATACCGCCACAACTCCCCTGCATTCCGCTTTCTCGTGCTGGATATTTAACGAGCAGGGCCAACTGCTGGTCACCCGCCGCTCGCTGCACAAAAAAGCTTGGCCTGGCGTCTGGACCAACTCTGTCTGTGGTCACCCGCAGCTGGGTGAAACCCACGAAAACGCTATTGTCCGCCGGGCTCGCTTCGAACTGGGTGCAGACATCGACTTGCTCAGCCCCGTATACGCTGACTTTCGTTATCGCGCTACAGACCCGAGTGGAATAGTTGAAAACGAAGTATGCCCGGTTTATGCCGCACATATCGTGAGTCCGCTACAGCTAAACCCAGATGAAGTGATGGATTGCCACTGGAGCAGTCTTGCGGATGTCTTAAGCGGGATTGACGCGACGCCGTGGGCTTTTAGCCCGTGGATGGTAATGCAGGTTGCAGACAAAGAAGCGCGTACGCTGTTGCGGAATTACTGCCAACAAATTATTGCCTGATGGCGCTACGCTTATCTGGCCTACATAACGAATCGTAGGCCGGATAAGGCATCAGCCGCCATCCGGCATTTCACATCTTACTTAACCGGGCGCATTGCCGGGAACAGGATCACGTCGCGGATGGTATGGCTGTTGGTGAACAGCATAACCATACGGTCGATACCAATGCCCAGACCCGCAGTCGGCGGCAGACCGTGTTCCAGAGCCGTAACGTAGTCTTCGTCATAGAACATTGCTTCGTCATCGCCCGCATCTTTAGCGTTAACCTGATCCTGGAAACGCTGCGCCTGATCTTCCGCATCGTTCAGCTCGCTGAAACCGTTACCGATTTCACGTCCGCCGATGAAGAATTCGAAGCGGTCAGTGATTTCCGGGTTTTCATCATTACGACGCGCCAGCGGAGAAACTTCTGCCGGGTACTCGGTAATGAAGGTCGGTTGAATCAGGTGCGCTTCCGCAACTTCTTCAAAGATCTCGGTCACGATACGGCCCAGACCCCAGCTCTTCTCAACTTTGATGCCGATAGATTCAGCAATCGCTTTTGCAGAGTCGAAGTTATCCAGATCGGCCATGTTGGTTTCCGGACGGTATTTCTGAATCGCTTCGCGCATGGTCAGTTTTTCGAACGGCTTACCGAAGTCGAAGACTTCTTCACCATAAGGCACTTCAGTCGTTCCCAGAACGTTCTGCGCCAGCGTACGGAACAGCGATTCGGTCAGTTCGATCAGATCTTTGTAATCCGCATAAGCCATGTAGAGTTCCATCATGGTGAACTCTGGGTTATGGCGAACAGAGATGCCTTCGTTACGGAAGTTACGGTTAATTTCGAATACGCGTTCGAAGCCGCCAACCACCAGACGCTTGAGGTACAGTTCCGGCGCGATACGCAGGTACATGTCCAGATCCAACGCGTTATGATGGGTGATAAACGGACGCGCTGCCGCACCGCCAGGGATCACCTGCATCATCGGGGTTTCTACTTCCATAAAGCCACGAGCAACCATGAACTGACGGATGCCAGCCATAATCTGTGAACGCACTTTAAAGGTATTACGGGATTCATCGTTAGAGATGAGATCCAGGTAACGTTGACGATAGCGCGCTTCCTGATCCTGCAGACCGTGGAATTTGTCCGGCAGCGGGCGCAGCGCTTTGGTCAGCAGACGCAGTTCGGTGCAGTGAATAGACAACTCACCGGTCTTGGTCTTGAACAACTTACCTTTCGCGCCGAGGATATCGCCCAGATCCCATTTCTTGAACTGCTCGTTGTAGACGCCTTCCGGCAGGTCATCGCGAGCAACGTACAGCTGAATGCGGCCGCCAACGTCCTGCAGCGTAACGAATGATGCTTTACCCATAATACGACGGGTCATCATACGGCCAGCAACGGATACCTCAATGTTCAGCGCTTCCAGCTCTTCGTTTTCTTTTGCGTCGAAGTCAGCATGCAGTTGGTCTGAGGTATGATCGCGACGGAAATCGTTCGGGAACGGGATCCCCTGCTCACGCAGGCTCGCCAGCTTCTCACGGCGCGTTTTCAGTTCATTGTTAAGGTCGGCTACCGCGTCAGCGCCCTGTACGTGTTGTTCAGACATGTTGGTTCCTCATAACCCTGCTTTCAAACTTGCTTCGATAAATTGATCCAGGCTGCCATCCAGCACCGCCTGCGTGTTACGGGTTTCAACCCCGGTACGCAGATCTTTGATGCGGGAGTCATCAAGGACATAAGAACGAATCTGGCTACCCCAGCCGATATCTGACTTATTGTCTTCCATCGCCTGTTTCTCGGCATTCTTCTTCTGCATTTCCAGTTCATAAAGCTTCGCTTTCATCTGCTTCATGGCCTGGTCTTTGTTCTTGTGCTGTGAACGGTCGTTCTGACACTGCGTCACAATCCCGGTCGGGATGTGGGTAATACGCACCGCAGATTCCGTACGGTTAACGTGCTGACCACCTGCACCGGAGGCACGGTAAACGTCAATACGCAGATCCGCCGGGTTGATATCGATATCAATATCATCGTCAACTTCTGGATAAACAAACGCAGAGCTGAACGACGTATGGCGACGTCCGCCGGAGTCGAACGGACTCTTACGAACCAGACGGTGTACGCCGGTTTCAGTACGCAGCCAACCGTACGCATATTCGCCAGCAATTCTGATGGTCACGGATTTAATACCCGCCACTTCACCTTCAGACTCTTCAATAATTTCAGTCTTGAAGCCGCGCGCTTCAGCCCAACGCAGATACATGCGCATCAGCATGCTTGCCCAGTCCTGCGCTTCCGTACCGCCAGAACCTGCCTGAATATCGAGATAGCAATCTGCGCTGTCATATTCACCGGAGAACATACGACGGAATTCCAGCTGGGCCAGCTTATCTTCCAGCGTGTCGAGTTCTGCTACGGCTTCGTTAAAGGTTTCTTCGTCGTCGGCTTCTACAGCCAGCTCCAACAGGCCGGAGACATCTTCCAGGCCCTGGCTCATCTGATCGAGCGTATCAACGATGGCCTCAAGAGAAGAACGCTCTTTACCCAGCGCCTGCGCGCGTTCGGGTTCGTTCCATACGTCCGGCTGTTCCAGCTCGGCGTTTACTTCTTCCAGACGCTCTTTCTTGGCATCATAGTCAAAGATACCCCCTAAGAACGTCAGAGCGCTCCGTGAGGTCCTGAATGCGGTTATTTACCGGATTAATTTCAAACATTGTCTGATTTCTTTTATTGGACTAGTCAAAATGCGGTGATAAGAGCGGGATTGTAACTAATCCACGCCCTTTTTTATAGCGATTAGTGACGCTAAAGTGGCCAGATATTGTCGATTATAATCTGCAAACTACGGTTGCCGCGAAACTCATTAATATCCAGTTTGTAGGCAAGCTGAACTTCGCGCACACCGTTGTCCGGCCAGCAGGTGGTATCGACATTAAACGCAATACCGTCCAGAAGTGGACCACCGCCTACGGGCTCGACCATTACCTTCAGATGACGCTCACCGACCAGACGCTGCTGGAGCAAACGGAAATGCCCGTCAAACAGCGGTTCCGGGAACATTTGCCCCCACGGTCCGGCATCGCGCAGCATTTGTGCGACCTCCATGGTCATTTCCGCTGCGCTCAGTGGGCCATCAGACACCACTTCACCTTGCAGTAAGGCGGGATCCAACCACTCGGCTACCAGTTCGCCAAAACACTGCTGGAAACGCTCAAACTGCGCCTCTTCAAGCGATAAGCCCGCCGCCATGGCGTGACCGCCAAACTTGAGGATCATGCCCGGATAAAGGGTGTCCAGGCGCTCCAGCGCATCGCGCATGTGCAGCCCCTGAATCGAACGCCCGGATCCTTTGAGGGTACCGTCACCTGCCGGGGCAAACGCTATCACCGGGCGATGGAATCGCTCTTTAATACGCGATGCCAGAATCCCCACTACGCCCTGATGCCACTCGGGATGATACATAGCCAGACCGCCAGGTAGCGTATCGCTACTGCGTTCCAGCTTTTCACACAGGGTCAGCGCTTCTGCCTGCATACCCTGCTCAATTTCTTTGCGCGTCTGGTTGAGTGCGTCCAGCTCATTGGCCAGCACGCGCGCTTCACCAATGTTGTCGCACAACAACAGCGCTACGCCAACGGACATATCGTCCAAACGCCCTGCCGCATTCAGCCGTGGCCCGAGGGCAAAACCTAAATCACTGGCTGCCAGCTTTAGGGGGTCGCGATTGGAAATCTCCAGCAGCGCTTTAATACCTGGGCGGCATTTTCCGGCGCGGATACGGCTTAAGCCTTGCCACGTCAGAATGCGGTTATTGGCATCCAGCGGGACCACGTCCGCCACCGTGCCAAGCGCAACCAGATCGAGCAAATCCGCCAGGTTCGGCGGTGCAATGCCTCGCTCATCAAACCAGCCTTTATCACGCAGGAAAGTGCGCAGCGCCAGCATCAGATAAAAGGCGACACCAACGCCTGCCAGCGATTTCGACGGGAACTCACAGTCGTGCAGGTTAGGATTGATAATCGCCTCAGCGCCCGGCAGCGTATCCCCTGGCAGGTGGTGATCGGTCACTACGACCGGGATCCCCAACGTTCTGGCATGTTCGACACCCGCGTGAGACGAGATGCCGTTGTCTACGGTGACAATCAGCTGAGCACCACGGGCATGAGCCTGATCAACGACTTCAGGGCTTAAACCATAACCGTCTTCAAAACGATTGGGCACCAGGTAGTCAACGTTACTGCAGCCCAACGCGCGCATCGCCAGGATGCTTAGCGCCGTGCTGGTCGCGCCATCGGCATCGAAATCGCCGACAACGATGATGCGAGTTCCCGCACGAAAGGCGTTGTAGAGGATCTCAACCGCCTTTTCGACACCGTTTAAATGCTGCCACGGCAGCATTCCTTTCACGCTACGCTCAAGTTCCTGCGCGCTGCGCACACCGCGACTGGCGTATAAACGGCGCAGCAGTGGCGGCAAGTCTGCAGGTAGCTCGGCGGTCTCGTCGGCCTCACGCCGACGAAGTTGTATCTGTTGTTTCACGCGAATTATTTACCGCTGGTCTGTTTTGCATGTGCGTCGAGGAATTCTTTCATCTCTTTCGGGCCCTGATAACCAGGTACGACATAGCCATTGCTCAGCACAATCGCCGGTGTACCGCTGACGCCAAACTGTACGCCCAGCGCATAGTGGTTAGCGATATCCACATCACAGGTCGCCGCTTTCACGCCCTTGCCAGTCATCGCGTCGTCAAAGGCTTTGTTTTTGTCCTTAGCACACCAGATAGACTTCATGTCCTGCTCAGCCTGACTGTCCAGCCCCTGACGTGGGAAGGCCAGATAACGTACGGTGATCCCCAACGCATTGTAATCTTTCATCTCTTCATGCAGCTTGTGGCAGTAACCACAAGTGATGTCGGTGAAAACGGTAATGACGTGTTTTTCCTGCGGCGCTTTGTAGATGATCATCTCTTTTTCCAGCGCGTTCAGATGTTTCATCAGCAGTTGGTTGGTGACATTCACCGGACTTGCGCCGCTCACGTCGTACATCGGTCCCTGAATAATATGTTTACCGTCTTCGGTAACGTACAGCACGCCGCTATTGGTCAGTACAGTTTTCATACCCGCAACCGGAGCAGGTTGAATCTCGGTGCTCTGCACACCCAGCTTTGCTAATGACTGACGAATTGCCGCGTCGTCTGCATGTACCATGCCGGAAAACGCCGTCGCCAGCAGGGTGAACATCATAAAACGTTTTTTCATAGCCTATCCTATCCTGTCAGCACTCACGCTCGCGGGTGATGCTGTTGATGTAGTTGCCGCAAGCGCTCCGTTGCGACATGAGTATAAATTTGCGTTGTCGAGAGATCGCTATGCCCCAGTAGCATCTGCACCACGCGCAGGTCTGCGCCATGGTTAAGCAGATGCGTGGCAAACGCGTGCCGCAGGACGTGCGGTGACAGCTTTTCGCTGTCGATTCCCGCCAACACAGCATAGTGTTTGATACGATGCCAGAAGGTCTGACGGGTCATCTGTTGCGCCCGCTGACTAGGAAACAGCACATCAATCGATACGCCGTTGAGCAACCATGGACGCCCATGCTCCAGGTATGTTTCCAGCCAGTACACAGCCTCCTCACCCAACGGGACAAGGCGCTCTTTGTTACCTTTACCGATCACCCGTACCACACCCTGACGCAGGCTGACGTCACTCATCGTCAGTCCTACCAGTTCAGACACGCGCAGGCCTGTTGCATACAGCACTTCCAGCATGGCTTTGTCGCGTAGCTCCAGCGGTTGCTCAACAAGCGGCGCTTGTAGCAGCCGCTCAACCTGTGCTTCGCTGAGATCTTTAGGCAGGCGCTGCGGAAGTTTAGGTGATGCAAGCGAGGCGCTGGGGTCATCTTCACGATATTTTTCGCGGTACAGATGCTGAAAAAAACGTCGCGTCGCACTGAGCAAACGTGCGGAACTGGTGGCTTTATACCCTCCATCCATCCGCTCAGCCAGCAAGGCTTGCAGATCATCACTTTGCGCGGTCGCAAGCGAAGCGCCGCGGTGATGTAACCATTCCACAAGCATGGTCAGATCGCGACGATACGCGCTTAATGTATTTTCCGCCAGATTTCGTTCCAGCCACAGGGCATCAAGAAACTGCTCGATGCGCGCCAGATCCTGTTCCACTCGCGCCCCTTATTCCACTCTCATTTTTGATGCATTATGCCTCATTGTGCCGAGAATGCGGCGATTCTGTTACACTACCCGCAACGCTACAGCAGAATTGAGATGTTTACGTCATGAACATGGGTCTTTTTTACGGTTCCAGCACCTGCTACACCGAAATGGCAGCAGAAAAAATCCGCGATATCCTGGGTCCCGAACTGGTGACACTGCACAACCTCAAAGACGATTCCCCGACCCTGATGGAGCAATATGACGTGCTCATTTTGGGCATTCCAACCTGGGATTTCGGTGAAATTCAGGAGGACTGGGAAGCGGTCTGGGAGCAACTGGACGACCTCAACCTGGAAGGCAAGATTGTCGCGCTTTACGGTATGGGCGATCAGTTGGGATACGGCGAATGGTTCCTGGATGCGTTGGGTATGCTGCACGATAAACTGATCACCAAAGGTGTAAAGTTTGTCGGCTACTGGCCCACAGAAGGCTACGAATTCACCAGCGATAAACCCGTCATTGCTGATGGACAACTGTTTGTTGGCCTGGCGCTGGATGAGACGAACCAGTACGATCTCAGCGATGAACGCATTCAGGCCTGGTGCGAGCAAATTCTTGGGGAAATGGCCGAGCACTGGTCCTGATAACCGATTTGCCGGATGACGGCGTAAATGCCTTATCCGGCCAGCATGACGCACCTAACTGTAGGCCTTCAAGCTGCGCGCCATCAGGCATGCGTCATGCGTTACCCTTGCTTCGCCTTTTGCAGCATCAACCGCCGTAAATCCCGCCACTCTGCATCATCCATACTGTCTGCTGCCAGCCACAAATGTTGACGTTTTCCGGCATCAGATCGCAAACGCAGCATCATGCCTGTTTTAACCATCCAGGGGGCGCTAACGATAGACCACTCTTGCCCTTGCCAGCGCAGACGGCCATCCATCAATAGCCGAATCTCACCCTGACAGGCGTTGATTCGACGCTGACTGCGAACGCTATCGAACACCACCAGAGAGAGCAAAACCAGCCATAATGGGGTGTAGCTCAATGGCCAGGGCATCAATAAAATAAATACCGCGACCAGCCCATGAATTAGCAGTGAAAGCCACTGCGCGCGCCATGATACGCGTAAATCAGATTGCCACTGGACCACGTTCCCGATTCCGTGTCTGGATAAGTCGCACCATCTGTTCCAGCTGCTCATCAGCTGGTTTCCCATGATTCATCAACCAGTTAAATAAATCTGGATCATCACATTCTAGCAGACGGATAAAGATACGTTTTTCTTCGTCACTTAAGCTGTCATATTCATGTTCGAAAAACGGCATGATCGAGATGTCCAGCTCGCGCATACCGCGGCGGCATGCCCAATGAATACGTGCTTTGTTGTTAATATCCATGTTCTTCTCCCTGTCTCGCGAAAACGAAGTATCCCGTTATTGTAACGTCTTTTTCCCGCTCTTTTTACGGGAATATCAGTAAACTGAAGCTCGCTCGCTAAATAAAACCTTATTAAGCCAAAGGATTCACCATTTTTGGATGTCTCCTCGCAAAGCGCAACATATGGCACAAATAGCCTGTTTAAACCGCTTGCAATGGGCCATAGCTCTTTTACCATTAGTCATTATCACTGCGTTAAGCAAATCAGGACATTATTATGGCTTTTACATCTTTTCCTCCTCGCCAGCCTTTCGCGTCAACGCGTTTGCCTCTGACGCTAATGACGCTCGATGACTGGGCGCTCGCCACCATCACCGGTGTCGACAGTGAGAAGTATATTCAGGGTCAGGTCACGGCGGATGTCAGCCAGATGACCGAGCATCAGCACCTGTTGGCTGCACATTGTGACGCCAAAGGTAAAATGTGGAGCAACCTGCGTCTGTTCCGCCAGGGTGACGGTTTTGCATGGCTTGAGCGCCGTAGCCTGCGTGATGCGCAGCTCAGCGAGCTGAAAAAATATGCGGTCTTCTCGAAGGTGGTGATTGCCCCGGACGATGAACGAGTACTGCTGGGCGTAGCGGGATTCCAGGCACGTGCAGCGCTGGCCAATCTCTTTAGCGAATTGCCGAACAGTGATAAGCAGGTCATTACCGAAGGTGCCTCCACGGTATTGTGGTTCGAACACCCTGCCGAACGTTTTCTGCTGATCGTTAATGCCACCACAGCAGAAACCTTGGTTGAAAAGCTGCGTGGCGAAGCTGAGTTAAATAACAGCCAGCAGTGGCTGGCGCTGGATATCGAAGCGGGTATCCCCGTTATTGATACAGCCAACAGTGCACAGTTTATTCCACAGGCTACCAATCTGCAGGCTCTGGGCGGGATCAGCTTTAAAAAAGGCTGCTACACCGGTCAGGAAATGGTGGCTCGTGCAAAATTCCGCGGAGCCAACAAACGCGCCATGTGGACTTTGGCGGGTGCCGCCGGTCGAGTACCGGAAGCGGGTGAAGACCTGGAGCTGAAAATGGGCGAGAACTGGCGCCGTACCGGCACCGTACTCGCCGCAGTACAACTGGCTGATGGTCAGGTACTGGTGCAGGTTGTGATGAATAACGACATGGAGACCGACAGCGTGTTCCGCGTTCGTGAAGACGCGAAAACGCTACATATCGTACCGCTGCCATATTCGTTAGACGAAGAGTAATTGGTAGGCCTGATAAGCGCAGCGCCATCAGGCAATTCGGCACAGGCTACCGGATTGCGGCGTTGGCTTGTCCGGCCTATAAAATACAGTCCGGGCGAGGCGTTTACGCCGCCCCCGGGGTTGCACTGAATCTATGCGTGTTGCCCCACGTACAGATAGATCGCCAGGAAATGGCAAACGCTGCCGCCCAGCACAAAGCCGTGCCAGATCGCATGGTTGTAAGGAATACGCTTACAGACGTAGAAAATTACGCCCAGCGAATACATCACACCACCAACAGCCAGCAACGTCACGCCTCCCGCCGCCAACTTAACCGCCAGTTGATACACCACAATCAGCGAAAGCCAGCCCATTGTCAGGTAGGTCACCAGTGACAGAACCTTAAACCGGTGCGCAATGGTTAGTTTGAATAAAATACCGATCAGCGCCAGGCTCCAGATAACAATCATCAGCCCACGTGCCAGCGGCGAATCAAGCCCCACCAGCAGAAATGGCGTGTAAGTCCCGGCAATCAGCAGATAAATCGCACAGTGGTCGAATTTTTTCAGCCAGACTTTCGCTCTCTGATGGGGGATCGCGTGATACAAAGTTGAGGCGAGGAACAGCAGGATCATGCTGCCGCCGTACAGGCTATAGCTGGTAATCGCCATAGCGCTGGCGTTGGTATCAACTGCCTGGACCAGCAATAACACCAGTCCGACAATCCCAAACACCAGCCCGATACCGTGACTGATGCTGTTGGCTATTTCCTCTGCCAGCGAATATCCCTGCGCGATTAATGGCTTCTGAACCATAACTTACTCCCGAGAAACGAACCCTATCGTGATTGCTCCTCTAGCGTAACTGAGAATGGTTCCAGTGAACACCTGTTAGCTAAAATAATTACCAGATAAATATTTATCATTAAAAATCACAGTGTTAGATTTTAAATTTCAGCTAACATGCGTACCATTAAAATCAAAGGCATTTAAAATCAATCACATAAAATTGCGTCTGATCCGGGTAAATCTCGGCAATGACATGTTTAAGTTCTTCAAGCGTCATGTTTTCCTGCTGGGCATGTTTATCCGTCAGCGTATCCAGCGTGACGGTTGAGGTGCCTACAACCTCAATCGTGCAGAAGTAACCGTCATCTTCGAAGCGCCCAACCCGTAAAATGTCCCCGGCTTTGAAGTGTGATTCGGACTCGTCACGAATAGTGATGGTCTTGCGTCCGGCCAGAATGTCATCCTGGAAACGCTGAAAAAAAGTGATGTCATTTGGCTGCATGTTATTATTCCCTGTAGATGAAGTCTGATGAGTGAGTTTTGCCATTGTGAGTATGTTCTCCCACGCTGCCATCGCCAGTCTCAACAATCTTGAGATGCTGGTCTACAACTATGTCATCAAAAACCGTGACAAAGTCATGTACATGACCATTCGCGAACTGGCCGATGCCGTGGGTGTTTCCACTACCACCGTACTGCGCTTTTGCCGCAAGCTTAAGTGTGAAGGTTACTCAGAATTTCGCGTGCGCTTCAAATTATATTTAGAGCAGAATGAACCGCAACAGGCTAATTTCGGTGCCAGCGAAATTATCAGCTTCTTTAAAGGCGTTAATAACGATGAGTTCGATAATCTGCTCGATCAGGCTGTTGATATTATATTATCTTCCGAACGTATTATATTCGTCGGAGCGGGAACATCCGGAGCCTTAGCCAAATATGGCGCACGTTTTTTCTCAAACGTTGGAAAATTCAGTAATCACATTGATGATCCTTATTTCCCGGTAACGAATGACATGGCCAGAAACGCGCTGGCGATCGTGCTTTCTGTTTCCGGTGAAACAGAAGAGATCCTGCGCTTTGCCAGCCAGTTCAGCCTGCATAACTGTAAGGTCCTGTCTGTCACCAGTCATGAACATTCGCGGCTGGCCAAATTGGCTGACTTTAATCTCTCCTGGCACGTTCCACAGACGCGCATTGCCGGAGAATACGATATAACCACACAGATCCCTGTTATTTATATTCTGGAGTCACTCGGCCGCAAGTTGGCGAAAAGAATAGCGTAAAAAAACAATCTGTTTTTTGGATGTAACAAATCACATTAGCGCTATTTTGTTATATCGTGACATTTATCTTTCCTTTGTTAGACTCAAAATCAGATTGTATTAATTTGAGACTGAGCGCAGATGAAAAAACTTACCTTACCAAAAGATTTTTTATGGGGTGGCGCGGTTGCGGCGCACCAGGTTGAAGGCGGCTGGAACAAAGGTGGCAAAGGCCCCAGCATTTGCGACGTACTGACCGGAGGGGCACACGGCGTTCCGCGAGAAATCACTCAGGAAGTTGAACCCGGTAAGTACTACCCCAACCACGAAGCTGTCGATTTTTACGGTCATTACAAAGAAGACATCAAGCTGTTTGCCGAGATGGGCTTCAAATGCTTCCGTACCTCAATCGCCTGGACCCGTATCTTCCCCAAAGGGGACGAAACCCAGCCGAATGAAGAAGGGCTAAAGTTCTACGACGACATGTTCGATGAACTGCTGAAGTACAACATTGAACCGGTCATCACCCTTTCCCACTTTGAAATGCCGCTGCATCTGGTTCAACAGTACGGTAGCTGGACCAATCGTAAAGTCGTCGATTTCTTTGTCCGATTTGCTGAAGTCGTTTTTGAGCGCTACAAGCACAAGGTCAAATACTGGATGACCTTTAACGAGATCAATAACCAGCGCAACTGGCGCGCACCGCTGTTTGGTTATTGCTGCTCCGGCGTGGTGTATACCGAGCATGAAAACCCGGAAGAAACCATGTACCAGGTGCTGCATCACCAGTTCGTGGCCAGCGCTCTGGCAGTGAAAGCCGCACGCCGCATCAACCCGGAAATGAAAGTCGGCTGCATGCTGGCGATGGTGCCACTGTACCCGTTCTCCTGTAAGCCTGAAGATGTGATGTTCGCGCAGGAATCGATGCGTGAGCGCTACGTTTTCACCGACGTTCAACTGCGCGGCTACTATCCATCATATGTACTGAACGAGTGGGAACGCCGCGAATTCAATATCCGAATGGAAGCCGGAGATGAGCAAATCCTGCGTGAAGGCACCTGTGACTATCTCGGATTCAGTTACTACATGACCAACGCGGTAAAAGCGGAAGGCGGCAGCGGCGATGCCATTTCTGGTTTTGAGGGCAGCGTACCGAACCCGCACGTAAAAGCGTCCGACTGGGGCTGGCAGATTGATCCGGTCGGTCTGCGTTACGCCTTATGTGAACTGTATGAGCGCTATCAGAAACCGCTATTTATCGTAGAAAACGGATTTGGAGCCTACGACAAAGTGGAAGAAGACGGCAGCATCAACGACGACTATCGCATCGACTATTTACGCGCCCACGTTGAAGAGATGATGAAAGCGGTAACCTATGATGGCGTAGACCTGATGGGCTACACGCCGTGGGGCTGCATCGACTGTGTCTCGTTCACCACAGGTCAGTACAGCAAACGTTACGGCTTTATCTACGTGAACAAACACGACGACGGCACCGGCGATATGTCGCGTTCACGCAAGAAAAGTTTTAACTGGTACAAAGAGGTGATTGCCAGCAACGGCGAGAAACTTTGATTTTTTGCCGGATGGCGGCGTAAACGCCTTATCCAGCCTACAGATTAAATTCCCGTAGGCCGGATAAGTATAGCGCCATCCGGCGATTAAATCCTACTTCCCGCCCGCCAGTTCCAGAAAACTTCCCGTTACGTAGGACGCCTTCTCGCTCAGCAGCCAGGTAATCGCCTGCGCGACCTCCTCCGGCTGTCCGCCGCGCTGCATAGGCAACATCGATTTCACGCGATCGACCCTTCCCGGCTCGCCGCCTGATGCGTGCATTTCAGTGTAGATAAGACCAGGTCGCACGCAGTTTACGCGGATCCCTTGCGCCGCAACCTCCAGCGCAAGGCCGGTGGTGAGCGTGTCCACAGCGCCTTTTGAAGCTGCGTAATCAACATATTCGAATGGCGCACCAAGCCGTGATGCAGCCGAAGAGACATTCACAATCGCCCCGCCTTGCCCTCCGTGTTTGAACGACATCCGCTTTACCGCTTCCCGACAACACAAAAAATAGCCGGTAACATTGGTCGCCAGCACGCGGTTAATTCTTTCAGCGGTTAGGCTTTCCACCGTGCTCTGTTCAAACAAAATCCCGGCATTATTCACTAACGCAATCAGTGGTTCACCTTCGCGGTCAATAGATTCAAACATTGCCACAACCTGGCTTTCATCGCTGATATCAGCCCGTAGAGCAAACGCCTTTCCCCCGGCAGCGACAATAGTATTCACCACCTCCGTTGCCGCACGGATATTGTGATGAAAGTTAATCGCAACCGTGTAACCCTCTTGCGCTAACTGCAGCGCGGTTGCCCGCCCGATGCCGCGACTGCCGCCAGTAACCAGTACGATTCCCATGGATACCTCCAGATATGAAAAAGCCGGGAGGCGACTTCGCCTTACCCGGCCTACAAAAGCTTTACTGCGCGGAAAAGTTACTGATATTCGCTCATCGGCACGCAGGAGCAGAACAGGTTACGGTCACCGTAAACATCATCAAGGCGTTTCACGGTCGGCCAGTATTTGTTCGCCACACCAGCCGGGAAGACGGCGATTTCGCGGCTATAACCGTGATTCCACTCCGCGACAAGCTCGTTTTGCGTGTGCGGCGAGTTAACCAGCGGGTTATCTTCCAGTGACCATTCACCGGCTTTCACGCGATCGATTTCAGCGCGGATTGCCAGCATCGCATTGATAAAGCGATCAAGTTCCACTTTGCTTTCAGATTCAGTCGGTTCAACCATCAGGGTACCCGCGACCGGGAATGACATAGTCGGCGCATGGAAACCGTAATCGATCAGACGCTTGGCAATATCCAGTTCGCTGATGCCGGTCTCTTCTTTCAGTGGGCGAATGTCGAGAATACATTCATGCGCCACGCGACCGTCGCGACCGGTATACAGTACCGGATAAGCATCTTTCAGACGGCTGGCAATGTAGTTAGCATTAAGGATCGCCACCTGGCTTGCCTGCTTCAGACCTTCTGCGCCCATCATACGGATGTACATCCAGCTGATTGGCAGAATAGATGCGCTACCGAACGGCGCCGCAGAAACTGCGCCCTGACGAGTGAGCATTCCTTCAATCTGCACTACGCTGTGACCCGGTACGAACGGTGCCAAATGTGATTTGACGCCAATCGGTCCCATACCTGGGCCGCCGCCGCCGTGCGGAATGCAGAATGTTTTATGCAGGTTGAGGTGCGAGACATCTGCGCCGATAAAGCCTGGCGTGGTGATCCCAACCTGAGCGTTCATGTTCGCGCCATCAAGGTAAACCTGGCCGCCAAACTGGTGTACAACGTCGCACACTTCACGGATCGTTTCTTCATACACGCCGTGAGTAGACGGATAGGTCACCATGATGCAGGAGAGGTTCGCAGCATGTTGTTCTGCTTTTGCTCGCAGATCGTCCAGGTCAATGTTGCCGTTCTTATCACAGGCGACAACCACTACCTGCATCCCCGCCATCTGTGCGGATGCCGGATTGGTGCCGTGGGCAGAAGCCGGGATCAGACAGATATCGCGATGGCCTTCGTTACGGCTTTCGTGATAGTGACGAATCGCCAGCAGACCCGCATACTCGCCCTGCGCGCCGGAGTTCGGCTGCATGCAGACGGCGTCATAACCGGTCAGTTTTACCAGCCACTCGGAAAGCTGGCCGATCATCTGGTGATAACCTTCTGCCTGCTCTGGCGGGCAGAACGGGTGAAGTTCAGCGAATTCCGGCCAGGTGATAGGGATCATCTCGGCGGCAGCGTTCAGCTTCATGGTGCAAGAACCCAGCGGGATCATTGCCTGGTTCAGCGCCAGATCTTTGCGCTCCAGCGAGTGCATGTAGCGCATCATCTCGGTTTCGCTGTGATAGCGATTAAACACCGGATGGCTGAGGATCGCATCGTCACGCAGCATGCTGTCCTGAATGGAACGGCTGTCGAGCGCCACATCTTTATCCAGCGTATCGATATTCAAACCGTGGCTGTCGCCCAGCAGAACATTGAACAACTGCACCACGTTTTCACGGCTGGTGGTTTCATCAAGCGTAATACCTACCGCGTTATGGATATCGCTACGCAGGTTGATTTCTGCCGCTTCGGCACGCGCCAGAACAGCCGCTTTGTCGGCCACTTCAACACACAGAGTGTCGAAGTAGTGCGCATGGCGCAGCTTCAGCCCTTTCTGCTGCAGACCGGCCGCCAGAATATCAGTCAGGCGGTGGATGCGATTAGCGATACGTTTCAGGCCAACCGGACCATGATAAACGGCATACAGGCTGGCGATGTTGGCCAGCAGAACCTGAGAGGTACAAATGTTGGAGTTCGCTTTCTCGCGGCGGATATGCTGCTCGCGAGTCTGCATCGCCATGCGCAGTGCGGTATTGCCCGCCGCATCTTTCGATACGCCGATAATACGGCCTGGCATGGAGCGTTTGAATTCGTCTTTAGCGGCGAAGAATGCCGCGTGTGGGCCGCCGTAACCCATCGGAACGCCGAAGCGTTGCGCAGAGCCGAAAACAATATCCGCGCCCTGTTTGCCCGGTGCAGTCAGCAGTACCAGCGCCATAAAGTCGGCAGCGACACTGACCACAACTTTACGGGATTTCAGCTCGGCAATCAGTTTGCTGTAGTCGTGCACTTCACCGGTGGTGCCAACCTGCTGCAACAGCACGCCAAACACATCCTGGTGATCCAGAGCTTTCGCCGCGTCATCAACAATGACGTCAAAGCCAAAGGTTTCTGCACGGGTGCGAACCACGTCCAGCGTTTGCGGGTGAACATCAGCCGCCACAAAGAAACGGTTGGCATTTTTCAGTTTGCTGACACGTTTGGCCATCGCCATGGCTTCAGCAGCCGCAGTGGCTTCATCCAGCAGAGAAGCAGAAGCCATATCCAGGCCCGTCAGGTCCAGTGTGACCTGTTGGAAGTTCAGCAAAGCTTCCAGTCGTCCCTGGGAGACTTCCGGCTGATACGGCGTATATGCGGTGTACCAGCCTGGGTTTTCCAGCATGTTACGCTGAATAACCGGTGGCAACTGCACGGCGGTGTAGCCCATGCCAATGTAGGACGTGAAGCGCTTGTTACGCCCGGCGATGGCTTTTAATTCAGCCAGCGCAGCGTATTCGGTCGCCGCCTCGCCCACCTGTGGCGGGGTTGCGAGCTGAATGTCTTTCGGCACAATCTGGCCGATCAGCGCGTTTAACGACTCGGCGCCAACCGCATTCAGCATCTCTTGCTGCTGCGCGGCGTCCGGTCCGATGTGGCGTTCAATGAAAGCGCCGCTGTTTTCAAGCTGGCTTAACGTCTGTGTCATGGGCGATGGTTCCTGAAACGTGCAGTGAATCGTGATGGTCTCTAACTCAATTGCCCGGTGGCGCTGACGCTTACCGGGCCTACGCATGCTTTGTAGGCCGGATAAGCGCAGCGCCATCCGGCAAAAGCGTATTTACTCGTCTTCTAACAAAGCTTCGTATGCGGTCGCATCCAACAGCGATTCAATTTCGCTTTCATCGCTGGCTTTGATTTTGAAAATCCAGCCACCCGCATACGGTTCGCTGTTGACCAGTTCCGGGGAGTCGCTGAGCGCATCGTTAACCGCAACAATCTCACCGCCTACTGGCGCATAGATATCGGATGCCGCTTTTACGGACTCCGCAACGGCGCAATCATCGCCCGCGCTGACGGTGGCGCCAACTTCTGGCAGGTCAACGAAAACCATGTCACCTAACAGCTCCTGAGCGTGTTCGGTGATACCAACGGTGTAAGAGCCGTCAGCTTCTTTGCGCAGCCATTCGTGTTCTTTGCTGTATTTCAGTTCTGCAGGTACGTTGCTCATCAATCAATCTCCAAAAAAGGATGAATTACGCGACGGCTTTGCCGTTACGCACAAAAACAGGTTTAGTCACTTTTACCGGCATTTCACGGTTACGGATCTGTACGATCGCAGTCTCACCGATACCCGCAGGCACACGCGCCAACGCAATGCTGTAACCCAGGGTTGGGGAGAATGTGCCACTGGTGATAATGCCTTCATGCTGGTTGCCAGAAGCATCGGTGAAACGCACCGGCAGTTCATTACGCAGCACGCCCTTCTCAGTCATCACCAGCCCGACCAGCTGTTCGTGGCCTTTTTCACGCTGCATTTCCAGCGCTTCACGACCAATAAAGTCGCGGTCAGCCGGTTCCCACGCGATGGTCCAGCCCATGTTGGCCGCCAGCGGAGAAATACCTTCGTCCATCTCCTGGCCATACAGGTTCATACCCGCTTCCAGACGCAGGGTGTCACGCGCGCCGAGACCGCAAGGTTTGACACCAGCCTGAACCAGCGCACGCCAGAAATCTGCCGCCTTTTCATTCGGCATGGCAATTTCATAACCTGCTTCGCCGGTATAACCGGTGGTTGCGATAAACAAATCACCTGCCTGAACGCCGAAAAACGGCTTCATGCCTTCAACCGCATGACGCTGCTCGTCAGTAAACAACGTAGCTGCTTTTTCCTGCGCGTTTGGACCCTGCACCGCAATCAGCGACAGGTCGTCACGAACGGTGATGTCGATGGCGTAAGGTTCAGCGTGTTGGGTAATCCAGGAGAGGTCTTTTTCGCGGGTGGCGGAGTTTACAACGAGGCGGAAGAAATCTTCAGTGAAGTAGTAGACAATCAGGTCATCTATCACGCCGCCCGAAGCGTTGAGCATCCCGGAGTAGAGGGCTTTACCCGTCTTCGTTAGCTTCGCGACGTCGTTTGCCAGCAGATAACGCAAGAACTCCCGGGTGCGGCTACCGCGCAGGTCGACGATGGTCATATGCGACACATCAAACATTCCGGCGTCGGTGCGAACAGCATGGTGTTCATCGAGCTGAGAACCGTAATGCAGTGGCATCATCCAGCCATGGAAATCGACCATGCGCGCGCCACATAGCGTGTGTTGTTCGTACAAAGGAGTCTGTTGAGCCATCTTTTCCTCGTTGAATAAGCGGGGCTACCAACTCTTTCGCGGTGAAATTTTCGCCACGAAACCCAGCACCGCAGCCGCTCCAGGGGCTACGACGCAAACGTTCTCTTTGTCCTGAACTTACCACCGAAACAGACGCTAAACCATAAGTCAAAATTAACCATCACATTAGCTTATGGCGAAAAACAGCCAGATCGCTAACAGAATAAAACTCCATACACATAACAATTAATCAGAACAACAAACGAATATAAGCGCAAAATTACAGCACCAATCCATATTAAATGTGGAAAAAATGTCAAAAATGGCGTTATGAAAAAAACGTAAAATTAGAAAAACTAATGCGAAAAAAGGAGTGGAATTAGATTATTTCAAATGAGAGAAGCACCCCGGCGCGAAAGCCGGGAGAGGAAAGTGTGACGGGTCTCAAACTCTTAAGATTGTCCTTACGGACACTAACGTAACCACTCGGGAAGATCGTTCAGTCCCATCGCCTGACGGATGAGTTGTGGTTTTACGCCCGGGAGGGTATCGGCCAGTTTCAGCCCAATATCGCGTAGCAGTTTTTTCGCCGGATTCTCGCCTGCAAACAGTTCACGGAAACCCTGCATCCCCGCCAGCATCAGCGCTGCGCTATGCTTACGGCTGCGCTCGTAGCGGCGTAAATAGAGATACTGACCAATATCTTTTCCCTGACGCTGTAGCCGCTTAAGCTCATCGATCAGTTCCGCCGCATCCATAAAGCCAAGGTTAACCCCCTGACCCGCCAGCGGGTGGATGGTATGCGCCGCATCCCCCACCAGCGCCAGACGATGGGCCGCGAACTGGCGGGCATAACGTCCCGTCAGCGGAAACGCCTGACGTTCGCTTTCAAGGCTGCACAGCCCCAGACGATTATCAAAGGCGATATTCAGCGCCTGATTAAACTCGTCAACGCTTGCCTGCTGCATACGTTCTGCTTCCTGCGGCGAGAGCGACCAGACGATAGAGCACAGGTGCGGATCGCTGAGTGGCAGGAATGCCAGAATCCCCTCGCCATGAAACGCCTGACGCGCAACCGCACCGTGAGCTTCCTGCGTACGGATAGTCGCCACCAGCGCATGATGACGGTAGTCCCAGAAGGTGAGCGGAATGTCCGCTTTATTGCGCAGCCAGGAATTAGCGCCATCGGCACCGACGACCAGACGCGCTGTCAGCATTGTGCCATCTTTGAGGCTCAGAAATGCCTCGTTCTCGCCCCAGGCCACCTGCTGTATTTCAGCTGGCGCCATCAGCGTAATATCCGCTGAACGCTGCGCCTTTTGCCACAGTGCATAATGGATTTCTGAGTTTTCAACGATGTGACCCAAATGGCTGTAGCCCATGCTCTGGTCATCAAACGCAATACGTCCAAAGCTGTCTTTGTCCCAGACTTCCATGCCGTGGTAGCAGCAAGCGCGACGAGCAACAATGTCGGACCAGACGCCAAGACGGGTAAGCAGTTTTTCGCTGGCTGCATTAATGGCCGAAACGCGAAGCTGAGGAGGAGCATCCGCCGCCAACGGCTGCGGAACATGTTGTTCTAACACCGCAACGCGCAACCCGCTGCCCTGCAGGCCGCAGGCAACCGCCAGTCCCACCATGCCGCCACCAACAATTGCTACATCAACACTTTGCACTGTTTATACCTCGAAACCTGTAATCCGTAGGCCTGATAAGCGCAGCGCCATCAGGCATTTTTGCGGGGACCCTTGCCGGATGTCGGCGTTGCCTTATCCGACCTACAGGTCATATTTATCGTGCAACCCAACCCAGGGTCCGCTCCGCCAGCGCATCGCGCGCAGGGGTGAATAATTCCATCGCCATCAACCCGACATTGCGCCCAACAACCAGCGGGGCCCAGTGATTGGCAAACAAATACACTAAATTGTTGGTCACACCAATCGTCGTCTCGCGATCGCGCTCGCGGCGCTGCTGATAACGTGCCAGCACCGCATAATCACCGACATCTTCCGCGCCGTTTTGCGCCTGCGTCAGCGTCTCAGCAAGGCTCATTACATCGCGCAGGCCAAGGTTGAAACCTTGCCCGGCAATGGGATGCAGCGTCTGGGCGGCGTTCCCTACCAGCACGGTACGATGGGTAATCGCCTTCAGCGCCGTAGTTAACGAAAGCGGATAAGCGCTGCGTTTACCAGCCTGGGTAATACGTCCCAGTCGCCAGCCAAAAGCGGTTTGTAGTTCACGGCAAAACTGTTCGTCGGACCAGGTCATGATCTCATCACGCTGCTCCAGTGGATGGCACCACACCAGCGAGCAGCGACCGTCAGACATTGGCAGCATTGCCAGCGGGCCATATTGCGTGAAGCGTTCAAACGCTCGCCCGTCGTGCGGTACAGAGGTCGTGACGTTGGCAATCACCGCCAGTTGTTCATAAGGCTGTTGCAGCCAGTCAACACCGCAGGCAGTCGCCAGTGCGGAACGCGTGCCGTCAGCAGCCACCAGCAGGCGACCGGTAATCATCTCGCCATTCTCCAGCGTCACTTCAACGCGATCCTGCGTGCGCGACACGCTGGCTACGCGGTCGGGGCAGTGCAATGTGACACCCGGTGCTTTGCGCAGCAGCGCAAACAGACGCAGCCCGACGTCGTGCAGTTCTACCACCTGGCCCAGAGCTGGAATACGGTATTCCTGCGCATCCAGCGTCACAAATCCGGCATGGCCGCGATCGCTGACGTGAACCGTTTTAATGGCCGTTGCGCAATCGGCAATCGCCTGCCATACGCCAATTCGTGCCAGCTGTTGGCAGGTTCCTGCCGCCAGCGCGATCGCCCGGGCGTCAAACCCGGGATGGCGGTCAGTTTCAGGTTCGCTCGCTTCTATCAGATGAACCGGCAGAGTCCCATGGCTGAGCTGAGAAATGGCCAGCGCCAGCGTCGCGCCAACCATACCACCACCAACGATAATCACACTCATTGCAGTCGCGCCGCAGCCATTAAGGCTTCAATGTCATCAGCTTTCTTCACTACGCTGGCGGTCAGGTTTTCATTGCCGTCCTCGGTGATGAGGATGTCATCCTCAATACGAATGCCGATACCACGATAAGCCGGTGGTACATCAGCATCCGGCGCGATATACAGTCCCGGTTCGACGGTGAGTACCATTCCCGGCTCAAGAATGCGTGAGCGGTCCTGACCATAAACGCCGACATCGTGCACATCCAGACCCAGCCAGTGGCTTAGACCATGCATAAAGAATGGGCGATGCGCATTTTCAGTAATCAACTGATCGACATCACCGTGCAGAATGCCAAGCTTCACCAGCCCCGTAATCATGATACGCACCACTTCGCCAGTGACTTCCTGAATGGACGTTCCGGGACGATACAGACGCAGGCTGGTCTCTAAGGATTCCAGCACGATATCGTAGATTTCACGCTGTGCTGGGGTAAATTTGCCGTTTACCGGGAAGGTCCGCGTAATGTCACCCGCATAGCCTTTGTATTCACAGCCAGCGTCAATCAGCACCAAATCGCCATCGCGCATTTCACTTTCATTTTCGGTGTAATGCAGGATACAGCCGTTTTCACCGCTGCCGACAATCGTGTTATAGGACGGATAACGCGCGCCATGACGGGTAAATTCATGGTGAATCTCCCCTTCTAACTGGTATTCAAACATTCCCGGACGGCATTTTTCCATCGCGCGGGTATGCGCCAGTGCGGTGATTTCTCCGGCACGACGCATGACCGCGATTTCTTCCGGTGATTTGAACAGGCGCATTTCATGCACCATCGGACGCCAGTCGATAATCGCGGCAGGCGCGTGCAGATTTTGTCTGGAGCCTTTGCGCAGTTTATCCAGCGCCGTGCACACAATCTCGTCGGCCCAGGCATACTCGCCCTGGGCGTGGTATACCGCGTCCAGACCATTGAGCAGCAAATACAGCTGTTGATTGATTTCACTGAAGGCCAGCGCCCGGTCAACGCCAAGTTTTACCGGGGCAGCATCCTGGCCCAGACGGCGGCCAAACCAGATCTCCGCCGTCAGATCGCGAACCCGATTGAACAAAACGCTGTGGTTATGAGTGTCATCACTTTTGATCAGCACCAGCACGGCTTCAGGTTCGTTAAAACCGGTGAAGTACCAGAAATCACTGCTTTGGCGGTAAGGGTATTCACTGTCCGCGCTACGCGTCGTTTCCGGTGCGGCAAAAATCAGCGCGGCGCTGCCGGGCTGCATTTGTGCCAGTAAAGCCTGGCGACGACGCTGGAATTCTTGCTGAGATATCTCGCTCATCACACTCTCCTTTGCGTTTCGTTCTTAGTGCAGAGTCGGTTTACGGACTTCCGGCGCGGTCGGCTGCTGACGCGTAAACGTGTCATGACACAGCAAGGCGGCTACGCGCACGTATTCGATGATCTCTTCGAGCGACATTTCCAGCTCTTCCTGATCTTCGTCTTCGTCATATCCCAATTGAGCGATATTGCGCAGGTCGTCAATCGCTTCCCCGGTTTCGCCGGTCACTTTGTCGAGCTTCGGTTGCGTGACGCCAAGGCCCAGTAAAAAGTGGTTTACCCATCCCGCCAGCGCATCGGCGCGATCGAACACGCTGACGTCATCCCCTTCAGGCAGATAAAGCTGAAAAAGGAAGCCGTCGTCTTCGAGGGCATCACTGGTGGCTGAGTGCATTTTCAGCAGCGCCTGAGCCAGCTCGTGACCAAAGGCCAGACCTTCGTTCGTCAGGTCGTGCAGCAGCGGCTGCCATGAGCTGTCGTTATTTCCGCCGCAAATCATTCCGCTTATCAAGCCGTGCATTTCGGCCGGGGTTAATCCAGCCCCTTGTTGGTTCAAAAACTGGCTAACTTCGTTGTAACCAGGCATTTCGTTCTGTATAGACATAAGCATTCGTCATCAAAGGGAGGAATATTCATGGTATGCTACCACTTTGGACCCTGGTGGACCAGAAAAGGGCTTGTATCTTGATACCAGGGTAGCTATAGTGTCGCCCCTTCGCGGACCCACGGTCTGGAGACGAAGGCAGCGCAGTCAATCAGCAGGAAGGTGGCATGTCTGCACAACCCGTCGATATCCAAATATTTGGCCGTTCACTGCGAGTGAATTGCCCGCCTGAACAAAGGGATGCGTTGAATCAGGCTGCGGACGATCTCAATCAGCGATTGCAAGATCTGAAAGTTCGCACTAGAGTCACAAATACTGAGCAGTTGGTTTTCATCGCCGCGTTGAACATCAGCTATGAATTAACTCAGGAAAAAGCGAAGACGCGTGAGTACGCGGCGAGCATGGAACAACGTATTCGGATGCTACAACAGACCATCGAACAGGCGTTGCTTGATCAGGGTCGCATAACCGAAAAAACGGGCCAAAACTTTGAATAACACTTTTCGGTTTACTGTGGTAGAGTGACCGTGAAGACAAAATTTCTCTGAGGTGTTTGCAAGCGGGCCAGTCCCCTGAGCCGATATTTCATACCACAAGAATGTGGCGCTCCACGGTTGGTGAGCATGCTCGGCCCGTCCGAGAAGCCTTAAAACTGTGACGACGCATTCACCTTGAACCAAGGGTTCAAGGGTTACAGCCTGCGGCGGCATCTCGGAGATTCCCTTCTACCTGGCAACAGCCATGACATTACTTTCTGAACTCCCTTTATCCCGGCAAGAAATCCGTCAACTGATTCGGCAGCGTCGTCGTGCGCTTACTTCCGAACAGCAACGACAATACGGTCAGCAAGCCGCGACCCGAATGCTCAGTTATCCCCCTGTTGTACTCGCTCATACCGTGGCGGTATTCCTCTCGTTCGATGGCGAACTCGATACCCAGCCGCTAATAGATCAGCTGTGGCGAGCGGGCAAGCGCGTCTATCTTCCGGTTCTTCATCCCTTCAGCCCTGGCAACCTGCTGTTCCTGCACTATCATCCGCACAGCGACCTGGTAACCAATCGCTTAAAGATCCAGGAACCACGGCTTGATGTACGTGACGTATTGCCGCTCTCACAGCTGGATGTACTGATTACGCCGTTAGTGGCGTTTGATGAGGTCGGGCAACGCCTGGGTATGGGCGGTGGATTTTATGACCGTACGTTGCAAAACTGGCAGCAGCATAAGATCCAGCCCGTAGGCTACGCGCACGATTGTCAGCGAGTGGAAAAGCTGCCTGTCGAAGAATGGGATATCCCACTGCCTGCGGTGGTGACGCCATCCAAAATCTGGGAGTGGTAGCTTTTTTTGCCAATTGCGGCAAGGCTCGAAAACAGAATGTATGCGTGACAGGAGGAGATTTTGAGGCCGGGAAATCAGAGGAAAGATGGGCAGGTCAACCGCCTGCCCATGTAGAGGAAATCAGTACAGCAGACGAGCGCGAATGGTTCCCGGAAGGGCTTTCATTGCCAGCAGCGCTTTCTCTGCTACATCTTCATCCGCTTCAATATCGATAACCACGTAACCTACCTGCGCGGAAGTCTGCAGATACTGTGCGGCAATGTTGACGCCCTGCTCGGCAAAAATCTGGTTCAGCGCGGTCAAAACGCCCGGACGGTTTTCGTGAATGTGCATCAGACGACGACCACCGTGCAGCGGCAGCGAAACTTCCGGGAAGTTAACTGCAGACAGCGTAGAGCCGTTGTCGGAATACTTGGTCAGTTTCCCAGCCACTTCCAGACCGATGTTTTCCTGTGCTTCCAGCGTTGAACCACCAATGTGCGGTGTCAGGATCACGTTGTCGAAATCACACAGCGGCGAAGTGAAAGGATCGCTGTTGGTTGCCGGCTCGGTTGGGAATACGTCGATTGCTGCCCCTGCCAGGTGCTTGGTCGCTAACGCGTCGCACAGCGCAGGAATATCAACAACTGTGCCGCGTGCGGCGTTAATCAGCAGCGCGCCTGGTTTCATCAAGGCAATCTCACGCGCGCCCATCAGATTTTTGGTGGAGGCATTTTCCGGTACGTGCAAACTGACCACGTCGCTCATATTGAGCAGGTCGGAAAGATGCTGCACCTGGGTGGCGTTGCCGAGCGGGAGTTTATTTTCAATATCATAGAAATAGACGTGCATCCCCAGCGATTCCGCCAGAATGCCTAGCTGAGTACCAATGTGGCCGTAGCCGATGATCCCCAGTTTTTTGCCACGCGCTTCAAACGAGCCGGTAGCCAGTTTATTCCACACGCCGCGGTGTGCTTTGGCGTTCGCTTCGGGTACACCGCGTAGCAGGAGAAGCAGTTCGCCAATCACCAGTTCCGCAACGGAACGCGTGTTAGAGAATGGCGCATTAAACACGGGGATCCCGCGCTTTGCCGCAGCGCTGAGATCAACCTGGTTGGTGCCGATACAGAAGCAGCCAATCGCGACCAGTTTCTCTGCGGCGTCAATCACATCTTCAGTCAGATGGGTACGGGATCGCAGGCCAATGAAGTGGGCATCACGGATGGACTCTTTCAGTTGTTCAGTGTCCAGAGCGCCTTTATGAAACTCGATGTTGGTATAACCTGCTGCACGAAGGCTTTCGAGCGCTTTTTGATGCACGCCTTCAACCAGCAGAAATTTAATCTTATCTTTCTCCAGTGATACCTTTGCCATTTCCCCGACCCTGTCTTTTTTTGTTCAAACTGATGTGTTGTGTGTGGGATTTTCATCCGTCTCTTCAACATATCAAAAAATAATATTGCGGCAATATGAACGTTTGCGTCGCCGTGCTGAAGAAATGTCATTCAGAGAGAAATGTCAGAGGAAAATACTGGCGATAACTTTTTCTTTGGAGAGATCGGCAGGACAATATTATAAACGTGACACAAGTCACCAAATTTGCCCTGCCAAAATTTTTTTAACGGGAGAAGACACTCCCGTCAGATCATTTTACGATAGTTTTCACGCCGTCTGGCGTACCGATCAGCGCGACATCCGCACCACGGTTGGCAAACAGACCGACGGTTACCACGCCCGGAATCGCATTGATGGCGTTTTCCATCGCGACTGCATCGAGGATCTCCAGACCGTGTACATCAAGGATCACGTTACCATTGTCCGTCACTACACCCTGACGGTATTCAGGACGACCGCCCAGCTTCACCAACTGGCGAGCCACAGCGCTGCGCGCCATTGGGATCACTTCAACCGGCAGCGGGAAGTTACCGAGAATATCGACTTCTTTGGACGCGTCGGCAATACAGATAAATTTCTTCGCCACGGAAGCAATAATTTTTTCACGGGTCAACGCTGCGCCGCCGCCCTTGATCATCTGCATGTGGCCGTTGATTTCATCCGCGCCGTCAACGTATACGCCGAGGCTGTCCACTTCGTTAAGATCGAACACGTGGATACCGAGGCTTTTGAGTTTTTCGGTTGAAGCGTCCGAACTGGATACCGCACCTTCAATCTGACCTTTCATTGTGCCCAGCGCATCAATAAAGTGTGCGGCTGTTGAACCTGTACCTACGCCCACAATGGTACCGGGCTGTACATACTGAAGTGCCGCCCATCCTACTGCTTTTTTCAGTTCATCCTGCGTCATGATCGTTTCGCCTGTGGTGTGAATATGGTGGGAAAATTCACGCGCATTATAGAACATTGTGCAGAAAAATGTCCCCACACCCGCTCGCAAGCGGCGGATTTCGTCTTTACCCAACCTAAATTTGTGTCATAGTGCAGAACAAGCAAAATTTTCAGGAGTGCGTCAAAGCAATGAAACGTCCGGACTACAGAACACTACAAGCACTGGATGCGGTTATTCGTGAACGAGGATTTGAGCGCGCGGCGCAAAAGCTGTGCATCACGCAATCCGCGGTTTCACAGCGCATAAAACAGCTTGAGAATATGTTCGGACAACCGCTGCTGGTGCGTACCGTACCACCACGCCCAACCGAACAGGGGCAAAAACTACTGGCGCTTTTGCGTCAGGTTGAACTGCTCGAAGACGAGTGGCTGGGTGATGAACAAACCGGTTCGACGCCGCTGCTGCTCTCACTGGCGGTGAACGCCGACAGTCTGGCGACCTGGTTGCTTCCGGCGCTGGCTCCGGTACTGGCAAATTCGCCGATTCGGCTGAACCTGCAGGTTGAGGATGAAACCCGAACTCAGGAACGTCTGCGTCGTGGTGAAGTGGTCGGTGCGGTGAGTATTCAACATCAGGCGCTGCCAAGCTGCCTGGTGGATAAACTCGGCGCGCTGGACTACCTGTTTGTTGGCTCTAAACCTTTCGCCGAGCGTTATTTCCCTAACGGCGTCACCCGCTCTGCCCTGCTGAAAGCTCCAGCGGTAGCGTTTGACCATCTTGATGATATGCACCAGGCGTTCCTGCAACAAAACTTCGACCTGCCGCCGGGCAGCGTGCCGTGCCATATCGTTAACTCGTCTGAAGCCTTTGTTCAATTGGCGCGTCAGGGAACGACCTGCTGCATGATCCCCCACTTGCAGATTGAGAAAGAACTGGAAAGCGGCGAACTTATCGACTTAACGCCGGGCCTGTTCCAGCGCCGGATGCTGTACTGGCACCGTTTTGCGCCGGAAAGCCGCATGATGCGCAACGTCACCGATGCGCTGCTGGCCTATGGTCACAACGTACTGCGTCAGGATTAAACCGCTCATAACCTCTGAGTGCCGGATGGTGGCGTAACGCCCTATCCGGCCGACAAGTCTTTTACCCTCTTTTCATGCTATTCCCGCCACGTCTTTGAAATAAATCACAAAATCAAACACGCCACGCGGCAAAAAACGACGCCCTGTTGGCTATTTTTTGCTGGCGACAAGCCAAATGAAAAAGCTCACCGTATTCGCAAAGATTCAACTTATTGCGTAATACGGAGCAAAAAATGGCAAACGTGCAGGAGTGGCAAACACTCGCCAATAAAGAACTCAGTCGACGGGAAAAAACCGTCGAGTCGCTGGAAAGACAGACGGCGGAAGGGATTGCCATCAAGCCGCTGTACACCGAAGAAGACCTCGATAATCTGGAAGTCACGGGCACCCTTCCCGGTCTGCCGCCTTACGTGCGTGGCCCGCGCGCCACCATGTATACCGCGCAGCCGTGGACCATTCGTCAATACGCTGGTTTCTCTACCGCCAAAGAGTCCAACGCCTTTTACCGCCGCAACCTCGCCGCCGGGCAAAAAGGGCTTTCCGTCGCCTTTGACCTTGCCACCCATCGTGGCTATGACTCTGACAACCCGCGCGTGGCAGGTGACGTCGGCAAAGCGGGCGTGGCGATCGATACCGTCGAAGATATGAAGGTGCTGTTCGACCAGATCCCGCTGGATAAGATGTCGGTATCGATGACCATGAACGGCGCGGTTCTGCCGGTACTGGCGTTTTATATCGTCGCTGCAGAAGAACAAGGTGTAGCGCCGGAACAACTCACCGGGACCATTCAGAACGATATTCTGAAAGAGTACCTGTGCCGTAACACCTACATTTATCCACCAAAACCGTCCATGCGCATTATCGCCGACATCATCGCCTGGTGCTCCGGCAACATGCCGCGCTTTAACACCATCAGCATCAGCGGCTATCACATGGGTGAAGCCGGAGCAAACTGCGTACAGCAGGTGGCCTTTACGCTGGCAGACGGTATTGAATACATCAAAGCCGCACTTTCCGCCGGACTGAAAATAGATGATTTCGCCCCGCGCCTGTCGTTCTTCTTCGGTATCGGCATGGATCTGTTTATGAACGTCGCCATGCTGCGCGCAGCGCGCTATTTGTGGAGTGAAGCGGTCAGTAGCTTTGGTGCGACCAACCCGAAATCTCTCGCTCTGCGTACCCACTGCCAGACGTCCGGCTGGAGCCTGACCGAGCAGGACCCGTACAACAACGTGGTGCGTACTACCATTGAAGCACTCGGCGCTACGCTTGGCGGTACCCAGTCGCTGCATACCAACGCCTTTGATGAAGCGCTCGGTCTGCCCACCGATTTCTCCGCCCGTATTGCGCGTAATACGCAAATCATCATTCAGGAAGAATCAGAGATCTGCCGCACCGTCGATCCGCTGGCCGGATCGTATTACGTCGAGTCACTCACCGATCAAATCGTGAAGCAGGCACGCACGATCATCAAACAGATTGATGAGGCAGGCGGCATGGCGAAAGCGATCGAAGCCGGGCTCCCTAAACGGATGATCGAAGAAGCTTCCGCGCGTGAACAGTCGCTGATCGACCAGGGTAAGCGCGTTATCGTCGGCGTCAATAAGTACAAGCTGGATAAAGAAGACGAGACGTCGGTACTGGAGATCGACAACGTGAAGGTGCGCAACGAGCAGATTGCCTCGCTGAAACATATCCGCGCCACCCGCAACAACGATGCCGTCAAGACCGCGCTATCCGCGCTGACCCACGCCGCGCAACATAATGAAAACCTGCTGGCTGCTGCCGTCAACGCCGCCCGCGTTCGCGCCACGCTGGGTGAAATCTCCGACGCGCTGGAAGTCGCTTTTGATCGGTATCTGGTTCCCAGCCAGTGCGTCACCGGAGTGATTGCGCAAAGCTATCATCAGTCTGATAAATCCGCCGATGAGTTCGATACCATCGTTGCGCAAACCGAACAGTTCCTCGCGGAAAATGGCCGCCGCCCGCGTATTCTGATCGCCAAGATGGGTCAGGACGGCCACGATCGCGGCGCGAAGGTGATCGCCAGCGCCTACTCCGATCTCGGCTTTGATGTCGATCTCAGCCCGATGTTCTCCACACCGGAAGAGATCGCCCGCCTGGCGGTAGAAAACGATGTGCATGTGATTGGTGCCTCATCGCTGGCCGCCGGCCATAAAACGCTGATCCCGGAACTGGTTACCGCACTCAAAAAATGGGGGCGTGAAGATATCTGCGTGGTAGCAGGAGGTGTTATTCCGCCGCAGGATTACGACTTTCTGCACGAGCATGGCGTGGCAGCCATTTATGGCCCCGGCACACCAATGCTCGACAGCGTCCGCGATGTGTTAACCCGTATCAGTCAGCATCATGATTAACGCCGCCACGCTTGAAGATACCGTCCGTCGTTTGCGACTCGGTGAACGGGCTACGCTCGCCCAGGCGATGACGCTGGTCGAAAGCAACCACCCGCGCCACCAGCCGCTGAGTACGCAATTGCTGGACGCGATTATGCCGTTCACCGGTAACGCCCTGCGTTTGGGGATCACCGGTACGCCGGGCGCGGGCAAAAGCACTTTCCTGGAAGCATTCGGCATGCTGCTTATCCACCACGGATTACGGGTAGCGGTGATCGCCGTCGATCCCAGCAGCCCGGTCAGCGGCGGCAGCATTCTTGGCGATAAAACCCGCATGACGGAGCTGGCCCGCGCCGAATCTGCGTTTATTCGCCCGGTCCCTTCCAGCGGTCATTTAGGCGGTGCCAGCCAGCGCACCCGGGAATTAATGCTGCTGTGCGAAGCGGCTGGCTTTGACGTGGTGATTGTGGAAACCGTCGGCGTTGGGCAGTCCGAAACCGAAGTCGCAGGCATGGTGGATTGCTTTATCTCACTGCAAATCGCTGGCGGTGGCGACGATTTACAGGGCATCAAAAAAGGCCTGATGGAAATGGCGGATCTGGTCGTCATCAATAAAGACGACGGCGAGAACCATACCAGCGTGGCCATCGCCCGCCATATGTATGAATCCGCCCTGCATATTCTGCGCCGTAAATATGACGAGTGGCAGCCGCAGGTCCTGACCTGTAGCGCCCTGGAAAAACGCGGTATCGAGGAGGTTTGGCAGGCGATAACCGACTTCAAAACGTGCCTGACCGCCAGCGGTCGACTGGAAAAAATTCGCCAGCAGCAGGCGGTGGACTGGTTACACCAGCAGGCTGAAGAAGAAGCCCTGCATCTGTTGTTTGCTCGCACTGATTTCGACCGCTATTTCCAGCAGACGCTACAGGCCGTCAAAAACAATGATCTTTCGCCGCGCACTGGTCTGCGGCACATCAGCGAATTTATCCAGCATCATTACTTTCAATAAAGAGAACATTATGTCTTATCAATACGTCAACGTGGTCATCATCCAGAAAGTCGCGGTTATTGAGTTCAATTACGCCCGCAAGCTCAATGCCCTGAGTAAAGTGTTTATTGACGATCTGATGCAGGCGCTGAGCGATCTCAATCGTGCGGACATTCGCTGCATCATTCTGCGCGCCCCGAGCGGGGCCAAAGTGTTCTCTGCCGGGCATGATATTCATGAACTCCCGACCGGACGACGCGATCCGCTCTCCTATGACGATCCGCTGCGTCAGATCACCCGCATGATCCAAAAATATCCGAAGCCGGTGATCTCCATGGTCGAAGGCAGCGTCTGGGGCGGCGCGTTTGAGATGATCATGAGTTCCGATCTGATCATTGCAGCCAGTACCTCCACTTTCTCAATGACCCCGGTCAACCTCGGCGTGCCGTATAACCTTGTGGGCATCCACAACCTGACCCGCGACGCTGGTTTTCACATCGTTAAAGAGCTGATTTTTACCGCTTCGCCCATTACCGCTCAACGCGCCATGGCGGTTGGGATCCTTAACCATGTCGTGCCCGTCGAAGAGCTGGAAGATTTCACTCTGCAAATGGCGCACCACATCTCGGAAAAAGCGCCGCTGGCAATCGCTGTCATCAAAGAAGAGCTGCGCGTGCTGGGTGAAGCGCACACCATGAATTCCGATGAGTTCGAGCGTATTCAGGGTATGCGCCGCGCGGTATACGACAGCGAGGATTATCAGGAAGGGATGAACGCGTTTATGGAAAAACGTAAACCAAATTTTGTTGGCCATTAATCACGTCCGAGGAAGGAGACGGCCATGAAACGGATGAGCGCCGAACAGGCGGCAGAAATTATCCAGCACGATGATATGGTGGCGTTTAGCGGCTTTACCCCCGCGGGTTCGCCAAAAGCGTTACCCAGCGCAATTGCCCAACGCGCCTGTGAACAGCATCAGAACGGACAGCCTTTTCAAATCCGCCTGCTGACCGGAGCATCAATTGGCGCCGCCGCTGATGATGTACTATCCGCGGCGGATGCCGTTTCCTGGCGCGCGCCTTATCAAACATCATCGGGCCTGCGCGAGAAAATTAATCAGGGCCAGGTGAGGTTTGTCGATCTCCATTTGAGCGAAGTGGCGCAAATGGTCAATTACGGTTTTTTTGGCGATATCGATGTTGCCGTCATTGAAGCCTCCGCCATTGCGCCAGATGGCCGGATTTGGCTTTCCAGCGGTATTGGTAATGCGCCGACCTGGCTGCTGCGGGCGAAAAAGGTGATTATCGAGCTGAATCATTACCATAATCCGCGCGTGGCAGAGTTTGCCGACATCGTGATACCCGGTGCGCCGCCGCGGCGTAACAGCGTACCTATTTTTCATACCATGGATCGCGTAGGCAGTCAGTGCGTACAGATAGACCCCAAAAAGGTGGTTGCAGTGGTGGATACCGAGCTGCCCGATGCCGGAAATGCGGCGGATAAAACCAATCCGGTCAGCCAGCAAATTGCCGATAACGTAGTCACTTTCCTGCTGGCAGAAATGGCGCACAAACGCATTCCAGCGGAATTTCTACCCTTACAAAGCGGCGTGGGCAATATCAACAACGCGGTGATGGCGCGGCTGGGGGAAAACCCGGATATCCCGCCCTTTATGATGTATTCGGAGGTGTTGCAGGAGTCGGTGGTGCATCTGCTGGAAACGGGCAAGATAACAGGTGCCAGTGCCTCCAGCCTGACCATTTCAGCCCCGTCGCTACAGAAGATTTACGACAACATGGACTTCTTCGCCAGCCGGATTGTGCTGCGCCCGCAGGAGATCTCCAATAACCCGGAAATCATCCGTCGGCTGGGGGTTATTGCGCTCAACGTCGGCCTGGAGTTTGATATCTACGGCCATGCCAATTCCACGCACGTTGCGGGGGTGAACCTGATGAATGGCATCGGCGGCAGCGGGGATTTCGAGCGCAATGCCTACCTGTCTATCTTTATGGCGCCGTCGATTGCCAAAGGCGGGAAAATCTCCACCATCGTACCGATGTGCAGCCATGTCGACCACAGCGAACATAGCGTTAAAGTGATCGTGACCGAACAAGGGATTGCCGATCTGCGTGGGCTATCTCCGATGCAGCGGGCGCACACGATTATCGATAACTGTGCACACCCTCTTTACCGGGATTATCTGCACCGCTATCTGGAGAAAGCGCCCGGCGGGCATATCCATCACGATCTCAGCCATGCGTTCGATCTGCATCGCAACCTTCTCGAGACTGGATCGATGCTCGGTTAACTTGCGCTACCGTCACGATCTTCAGCAATATGCTGGAGCATGGTGGCGGTATAGCGATGATTTTTCAGCGAATAGAGAAACTCCTGCATATACATGGGGCTGCCGGGTGCATCGAAATACTTTAACGTCGACGGGTTCACCAGCCGCCAGGCGAAGTGAGGGATTACCGTCAAAAACTGCCCGCGCTCTACCGCGCTAATCTTGGCCATAAAGCTATACGGACGGTAGATAATCGTCGGGTTGATCCCGCAGGGTCGCATGTATGCATCCAGCATCGCCTCAAAGTTGGCGCGATTCTGGAAGCGCATTTGCAGCCAGGGCAGCTCACGCAGCAGATCCTGCGGCTGTTTTTCTTCGTAGCGCCGGGAAACGAGAAACCCCAGACGCAGCGGAGGCAGCTCGCTAATCGCCAGATTCTCCAGTTCCTGGACGCGGGGGGAAACGTGCTGCGGCGAGATAATAAAATCCAGTTTGCGATCGAACAGGTTATCAATAACCCCATTCTCGCTGAATTCAACGGCCTGAGCCGTCACGCCGTCATACTTGTCACCAAGGCTAATCAACTGGTCAAAAATAATCGTTGGGTAGGTATTGTCGATCCCGATGACGATTTCCCGCGAGCGGCGAGAGGCGTTATGGATTTCGTTATCAATGGCAGAAAGGCGCTGATAAACGGGAAACAGCTTCTGATACAGTTCCTGTCCGGCTTTATTCAGGCTGATGTTGTTATCTTTGCGGGTAAACAGCGTATAGCCGATTTGATCCTCCAGTGCGGCAATGCTTTTACCGAAAGGCGATGCGGTCATATGTATTTTTTCTGCCGCTCTGGCGATGTTATTGGTTTGCGCCAGCAGAATGAAATTACGCATCTTTTTCGAGATAAAAATATCCATAGCGTCCCCTTAAAAATCGCTATGGCCTATCCTCATTACGGCGAAAAAAAAGACTGGATGTGGGGTCTCATTTTTACAGTTGCTCACAGAAAAAACCCGGCTGGAAAGCCGGGTCTGCAATGATTACTGGGTTTTGGCTGGCGTTGCTGCTGGTTGCCCCGCCGTCGGCTCAATCTGGAAGACCACATCAACCTGATCGTCAAACTGAATAACCGGCTGTTCGTAGGTTTCCTGAGCGGATGTCGCAGGCGCTGCATCTGCTTTCATCATCCGTACCATCGGGCTCGGTTGATAATTGGAAACATGGTAACGCACGCTGTAAACGGGCCCCAATTTGCTGTTAAAGCCCGCAGCTAACTGCTCAGCCTGATGAATAGCATCATCAATTGCTGCTTTACGCGCTTTATCTTTGTAAGTATCCGGCTGGGCAACGCCAAGCGATACCGAACGGATCTCATTCAGACCGGCCTTCAGTGCACCATCGAGCAGCGCATTGAGTTTGTCCAACTGACGCAGCGTGACCTCAACGGTACGTACCGCACGATAGCCTTTAAGGACGCTTTTACCATTCTGGTAGTCGTAGTCCGGCTGGGTGCGCAGGTTTGCCGCGCTAATATCTTTCTTCGCTATCTGGTTCTGTTCAAGGAAGGACAGATATTGTGCCACGCGCTCATCAGCCTGCTTCTTTGCTGAAGCCGCATCCTTTGCAGCTACGTTCACTTCAATCGCCAGAGTAGCGATGTCTGGTGTCGCATCCACGCTTGCCGTTCCGGAAGTCACGATGTGCGGTCCATTTGGCAACTCATTTGCCTGTACCGATAGTGCGCTGAATCCGACTAATGCCGCCAGGGCCATTATTTTGAACTTCACGGTCGTTCCTCCATGTTTCATTAATTACCCCGAAACTCAGGGCACATGCAGGCAAGCTTAGCCGATCTCGCTGCGTTGTCCATCAGACAACACTTAGTTGAACAACGCATGAACGTGCGCAACACCTTCTTTTGCCAACTGAAAAGCGATAAACCACATCACCAATCCTACCTGGGTATTGATGATCCGCTGTGCTTTAGCAGTGCGCAAACGCGGAGCGAGCCAGGCCGCCAGCAATGCCAGACCGAAGAACCACAGGAACGAAGCGCTGACAGTACCCAGCGCAAACCAGCGCTTAGGCTCAACGTCCAGTTGGCCTCCCAGACTCCCCAGCACCACAAAGGTATCCAGATAAACATGGGGGTTGAGCCATGTCACCGCCAGCATAGTAGCGATAATTTTCCAGCGGCCCTGCTTCATCACCTCGGCGCTGGCCAGTTCCAGGTTACTGCTCATCGCCGTTTTTAACGCCCCGAAACCGTACCAGAGTAAAAATGCCACCCCACCCCAAGTGACAAGCGCCATCAGCCATGGTGACTGCATCAGCAAGGCGCTACCGCCAAAGATCCCCGCGCAAATCAGCACTAAGTCGCTGATAGCGCAGAGTAAAGCAATCATGATGTGATACTGGCGACGGATCCCCTGATTCATCACGAAGGCGTTTTGCGGACCGAGCGGAAGTATCATAGCCGCACCAAGTGCAAGCCCTTGAAAATAATACGATAACACGTTAATCATCCCGAACTGTTTCTCTTAGGAGCAGACTATAGCGCGGGGAAAACATTAGCGGAAATGGATAATTTTAATCAGGGATAAGAAGAATTAATACCACGGGGGGAGGGGGAAATGCCGGATGACGGCTGACGCCTTATCCGGCCTATAAAACCTGTGGGCCCGGTAAGCGATAGCGCCACCGGGCACGCGATTACTCTGCCGCGCTCTCTTTCACACGCTTGAAGTTCACATCCATCTGCGGGTACGGGAAGCTGATACCGTTGGCGTCAAACTCGCGTTTAATACGCTCCAGTACGTCCCAGTAAACGCTTTGCAGATCGCTACTGTTGCTCCAGACGCGTACCACAAAATTAATCGAGGAAGCACCCAGTTCATTCAGACGCACCGTCATTTCACGATCTTTAAGGATACGCTCGTCAGACTGAATGATATCGGTGAGGATTTTCTTCACCTGATCGATATCGGAATCGTAGGCCACGCCGATAATAAATTCGTTACGACGAACTGGTTCGCGAGAGAAGTTGATGATGTTCCCGGCAATAATTTTACCGTTTGGGATCACCACAATCTTACCGTCTACGGTACGCATAGTCGTGGAGAAAATCTGCACGTTGAGTACGGTTCCCGCTACGCCTCCGAGGTCTACATACTCACCTGCGCGGAACGGACGGAACATCACCAGCAGCACGCCAGCGGCGAGGTTGGACAGCGAACCTTGCAGTGCCAGACCAACGGCTAAACCTGCGGCACCGAGAACGGCAATCACAGAAGCGGTTTGTACCCCAACGCGGCCCAGAGCGGCAATCAGCGTGAACGCGATAATACCGTAACGCACCAGTGCAGAGAGGAAGTCAGCAACGGTTGCATCAATTTTACGTGCCACCATCAGGCGGTTAACGGTGTTTGATACGATGCGCGCCACAATCATACCGATAATGACAATGGCGATGGCCGCAACGATGTTGACGGCATAGCTTAACAGCAGCTCCTGATTGCGGACCAGCCAGGTGCCCGCACCATTTATGCTGTCGACAACATTCAAATCTTCCATTCAATATTCCTTTTTTGCTTACCCAAATGGGAAAAATAAAGCCGTCCCAACGGGACTGGCAATCTGACAAGGGTAAACAATAAACCTGGATTTTGCCAAACAGATCACAGAATTCTCTGCCAGCAGCATATTGAAATGGCAATAAAAAAGGCCCGCATTTGCGGGCCTCATGTCACGTAGAACGGCGTAAATTACAGAACGTCAACCGCGTTCAGTTCTTTGAAAGCCTGTTCCAGACGGGTGATCATGGTTGCCTGACCAGCACGCAGCCATACGCGCGGATCGTAGTATTTCTTGTTCGGCTGATCTTCGCCTTTCGGGTTGCCCAGCTGGCCCTGCAGGTAAGCTTCGTTCGCTTTGTAGTAGTTCAGAACGCCTTCCCAGGTAGCCCATTGGGTATCGGTGTCGATGTTCATTTTCACTACGCCGTAGCTTACGGAGTCTTTGATTTCCTGAGCAGTAGAACCGGAACCGCCGTGGAAGACGAAGTTCAGGCTGTTGTGCGGCAGGTTATGTTTCTTAGAAACATAGTCCTGAGAGTCGCGCAGGATGGTCGGGGTCAGAACAACGTTACCCGGCTTGTAAACGCCGTGAACGTTACCGAAGGAAGCTGCGATGGTGAAACGCGGGCTGATTTTGCTCAGCTCGGTGTATGCGTAATCAACGTCTTCCGGCTGGGTGTACAGTGCAGAAGCGTCCATGTGGCTGTTGTCCACGCCGTCTTCTTCGCCACCGGTGCAACCCAGTTCGATTTCCAGGGTCATGCCCATTTTGGACATGCGCGCCAGGTATTTGGAGCAGATTTCGATGTTCTCTTCCAGAGACTCTTCAGACAGGTCGATCATGTGAGAAGAGAACAGCGGTTTGCCGGTTGCTGCGAAGTGTTTTTCACCCGCGTCCAGCAGACCGTCGATCCACGGCAGCAGTTTCTTCGCGCAGTGGTCAGTGTGCAGGATAACCGGAACACCGTAGTGTTCAGCCATCTGGTGAACGTGATGCGCGCCAGAGATAGCACCAAGGATTGCAGCGCCCTGAGGAACGTCGGACTTCACGCCTTTACCCGCGATGAAAGAAGCACCACCGTTGGAGAACTGTACGATTACCGGCGCTTTAACTTTTGCAGCGGTTTCCAGAACGGCGTTGATGGAGTCGGTACCAACGCAGTTAACAGCTGGCAGAGCAAAGTTGTTTTCTTTAGCTACCTGGAAAACTTTCTGTACGTCATCACCAGTGATTACGCCTGGTTTTACGAAATCAAAAATTTTAGACATATTACGAATCCTGTATCTTCGGCCGTTGTACACATCATCCTTCAAGCCGCCTCATCGTTGGCTGCCCTCGCTCGCCCCGGTTACTTACGTAAGTAAGCTCCCGGGAACTCACTCTGTTGCCGCCTTGATGCAACTCGAATGATTTTGTGTAAAGAATTGAAGCGTGCTCTAAAGCGCGCTAATAATTGGGCAGGTTTCCCTGCCCATTAGATTCTTACTTTTTAGCACGCTCTTCGAGCATAGCTACTGCTGGCAGTACTTTACCTTCCACGAATTCGAGGAATGCGCCGCCGCCAGTAGAGATGTAGGAGATTTTGTCAGCAATGCCGAACAGGTCGATTGCTGCCAGGGTGTCACCGCCGCCTGCGATAGAGAACGCTTCGCTGTCTGCGATAGCGTTAGCAACGATTTCAGTACCTTTGCGGAAGTTCGGGAACTCGAACACGCCAACCGGGCCGTTCCACAGAATGGTTTTCGCATTCTTCAGGATGTCAGCCAGCTGCTGTGCAGAAGCGTCGCCGATGTCCAGGATCTGCTCGTCTTCTTTCACATCGCTAACGGACTTCAGAGTAGCCGGTGCAGTTTCAGAGAATTCAGTCGCTACGCGAACGTCGGTCGGGACCGGGATGTCACAAGTGGTCAGCAGACGCTTAGCTTCGTCAACCAGGTCAGCTTCGTACAGGGATTTACCCACGTTGTGGCCTTGAGCGGCAACGAAGGTGTTCGCGATACCACCGCCAACGATCAGCTGGTCAGCGATTTTTGACAGAGAATCCAGAACGGTCAGTTTGGTGGAAACTTTAGAACCGCCAACGATAGCAACCATCGGACGAGCAGGTTCTTTCAGTGCTTTACCCAGCGCATCCAGCTCAGCAGCCAGCAGCGGGCCTGCGCAAGCTACATCAGCGAATTTACCGATACCGTGAGTAGAAGCCTGTGCACGGTGAGCTGTACCGAAAGCGTCCATTACGAATACGTCGCACAGCGCAGCATATTTTTTGGACAGTGCTTCGTCGTCTTTCTTCTCGCCTTTGTTGAAGCGAACGTTTTCCAGAACTACCAGTTCACCGGCAGCGACTTCAACGCCGTCCAGGTAATCTTTTACCAGGCGAACCGGAGCAGACAGTTTGTCTTTCAGGTAGTTAACAACCGGCAGCAGAGAGAATTCTTCGTTGTACTCGCCTTCGGTAGGACGACCCAGGTGGGAAGTTACCATCACTTTCGCACCCTGTTTCAGGGCCAGTTCGATGGTCGGCAGAGAAGCACGGATACGCGCATCGCTGGTTACTTTCCCTTCTTTAACTGGTACGTTCAGGTCCGCACGGATAAAAACGCGTTTACCAGCCAGATCCAGATCGGTCATCTTAATTACAGACATGGTGAATCCTCTCGTTGATTCATAAAGTTTTGTCGACGCTCAAGCGTCGAGCCTGAAACCAATAGCAGCCATCGCTAACGTAGTGTCGAGCATACGGTTAGCAAAGCCCCATTCATTATCACACCAGACCAGCGTTTTGATCAGGTGAGCGCCACTCACACGCGTTTGCGTACCATCAACGATGGCGCTGTGCGGGTCGTGGTTAAAATCTACAGAGACCAACGGTAATTCCGTATAGTCAACTATACCATGAAATGCACCTTGTGCTGCTTTTTGCAGCAACTGGTTGACTGCACTGGCTTTTACTGGTTTTTTCACCGTCACGCTTAAGTCGATCGCCGTCACATTTATGGTCGGTACACGCACCGCTATCGCTTCAAAACGATCGTTAAACTGCGGGAAAATTCGCGTGATGCCCGCCGCCAGTTTGGTATCAACCGGAATAATCGACTGGCTGGCCGCTCGCGTGCGACGCAGGTCAGGATGATAAGCATCAATAACCTGCTGATCGTGCATCGCAGAGTGGATCGTGGTGACGGTACCAGACTCAATGCCGTAAGCATCATCCAGCAATTTAATGACGGGTATTATGCAATTCGTGGTGCAGGAAGCGTTGGAAACGATCCGGTGCTCAGCGCGCAGCTGATCCTGATTAACGCCATACACTACGGTTGCGTCGATGTCGTGACTACCAGGATGTGAAAAGAGCACTTTTTTTGCACCAGCGGCAATATGCGCCTCGCCGTGTTCGCGATTGCCGAAGACCCCCGTACAATCCAGCACGATGTCGACACCCAGTTCGCGCCATGGAAGTGCATCGAGTGTTCGCTCATGCAGAATGCGGATAGCGTCATCGCCAACGATGAGCTGGTCACGTTCCTGACGAACATCCCAGGCAAAACGTCCATGGCTGGTGTCATATTTCAACAAATGCGCCATGCCTGCAGCATCCGCAAGTTCGTTGATTGCCACCACGGTGATTTCCGCCCGACGCCCGGATTCATACAAAGCACGAACCACGTTGCGTCCGATGCGACCGAAACCATTAATCGCTACGCGTACGGTCATAGGTCTCCTGCAAGGATTTCTCAGAAACGATGTGGCAGACAGAGTAATGCAGCAAATCGCTCAGGGAAACCTTACCTGTCGCAAACTGCGACTAATTGGTTAATTGTCGAACATTTAATCGACTGAAACGCTTCAGCTAGAATAAGCGAAACGCGGAATAAAAGGAATGATTGTCCAGCAACAGAACACAGTTATCTGACTTGCGTCACATTTTAACGCCCTTCAACGCTAAATTTATTCCATATTCCAGAATGACGAATAACCGTAGCAAAATTATTTCGTTGTCGTGTTACACACCCTGATTTAAATCAGAAAGCCCCCTAACCTACATCTAATCACCAGCGCGAGGTCCGAGTCCCGGAGCCCTTCAACGATGCCGCAGACGGTCTGGATAGCAGACTGCGCCGTGCGATTGCGCAACGCGCGGCGCGTTCCGGAAAAGCAAAAAAAAACGGGTCGCCTGAGCGACCCGTTTTCACCTGTAATCGAAATTACAGCAGTTCTTTTGCTTTCGCGACAACGTTGTCTACGGTGAAGCCGAACTCTTCAAACAGCAACTCTGCCGGAGCAGACTCACCAAAGGTGGTCATACCGACGATTGCGCCGTTCAGGCCCACGTATTTGAACCAGTAGTCAGCGATACCTGCTTCCACTGCAACGCGAGCGGAAACCGCTTTCGGCAGCACAGACTCACGGTAAGCGGCATCCTGTTTGTCGAACGCGTCGGTAGACGGCATGGAAACCACGCGAGCCTTCACGCCTTCGGCAGTCAGTTTGTCCCACGCAGCCACAGCCAGCTCAACTTCAGAACCGGTAGCGATGAAGATCAGTTCCGGCTGACCGTCGCAGTCTTTAAGCACGTAACCACCGCGAGCGATGTTTGCCAGCTGCTCTTCGGTACGCTCCTGCTGTGCCAGGTTCTGGCGGGAGAGGATCAGCGCGGTCGGGCCGTCCTGACGCTCAACGCCGTATTTCCACGCAACGGCGGATTCAACCTGGTCACACGGACGCCATGTGCTCATGTTCGGGGTCACACGCAGAGAAGCAACCTGCTCTACCGGCTGGTGAGTCGGGCCGTCTTCGCCCAGACCGATGGAGTCGTGGGTGTAGACCATGACCTGACGCTGTTTCATCAGCGCAGCCATACGCACCGCGTTACGGGCATATTCCACAAACATCAGGAAGGTGGAGGTGTACGGCAGGAAACCACCGTGCAGGGAGATACCGTTCGCGATAGCGGTCATACCGAATTCACGCACGCCGTAATGGATGTAGTTACCAGCAGTATCTTCGTTAATTGCTTTCGAACCAGACCACAGCGTCAGGTTAGACGGTGCCAGATCAGCGGAGCCGCCGAGGAATTCAGGCAGCAGAGGACCGAAGGCTTCAATCGCGTTCTGAGAAGCTTTACGGCTGGCGATTTTCGCCGGATTAGCCTGCAGCTTAGCAATGAACTCGTTCGCTTTTGCGTCGAAGTCAGACGGCATTTCACCTTTCATACGACGGGTGAATTCAGCAGCTTCCTGTGGGAAGGCTTTCGCATAAGCAGCGAACTTCTCGTTCCATGCAGCTTCTTTTGCCTGACCGGCTTCTTTCGCATCCCACTGCGCGTAGATTTCAGACGGGATTTCGAACGGCGCGTATTTCCAGCCCAGCTGTTCACGAGTCAGTGCGATTTCTGCATCGCCCAGCGGTGCACCGTGAGAGTCGTGAGTACCCGCTTTGTTCGGAGAACCGAAACCGATGATGGTTTTGCACATCAGCAGGGACGGTTTGTCGGTCACTGCGCGTGCTTCTTCTACTGCGCGCTTAATCGCGTCAGCATCGTGGCCATCAACGCCACGAACCACATGCCAGCCGTAAGCTTCAAAACGCTTCGCGGTGTCATCGGTGAACCAACCTTCAACGTGGCCATCGATAGAGATGCCGTTGTCATCGTAGAACGCAACCAGTTTACCCAGCTTCAGCGTACCAGCCAGGGAACATACCTCGTGAGAGATACCTTCCATCATGCAGCCGTCGCCCATGAAAGCATAGGTGAAGTGGTCAACGATGTCGTGACCTGGACGGTTAAACTGCGCCGCCAGCGTTTTTTCAGCGATAGCCATACCCACTGCATTCGCAATGCCCTGACCCAAAGGTCCCGTAGTGGTTTCAACACCCGCGGTGTAACCCACTTCCGGGTGACCCGGAGTTTTGGAGTGCAGCTGACGGAAGTTCTGCAGCTCGGAGATCGGCAGATCGTAGCCGGTGAGGTGCAGCAAGCTATAAATCAGCATGGAGCCGTGACCGTTAGACAGCACGAAGCGGTCGCGGTCAGCCCAGGACGGGTTAGTCGGGTTGTGGTTCAGGAAATCACGCCACAGGACTTCGGCAATGTCAGCCATACCCATCGGGGCACCCGGGTGACCGGATTTGGCTTTCTGTACTGCGTCCATGCTCAGCGCACGAATAGCATTGGCAAGCTCTTTACGTGAGGACATTTTGACTCCAGATCGGATAATGAAGGCCACGCCCTAAACGACTTGACGACAGCGCGTTTTGGGCTACGCCGGAAAAAAGTGCCAACAATGTAACCCAAGCCGCGTGTCATGTACATGGAGCATCCTTTTACCGCTTCAGAAATCTCTGGATCATGCGCGCAAGTTGCGCAATCTTCTCGCCCGCGTATTGTTCTTTTCTTTATACTTAGGCCGAACGTCGGTTCACCTGCAAACGACGTAATTTTTAGAATAATCCTGACTTTGTGCGGAAGAGAAAAAATGAAAATTCGCGCTTTACTGCTTGCTACGAGCATGGCTGCGGCATTGACCGGCTGCCAGAACATGGACTCCAACGGACTGCTTTCTTCTGGCGCGGAGGCTTTTCAGGCCTACAGTCTGAGCGATGCTCAGGTAAAAGCGCTGAGCGATCAGGCCTGTAAAGATATGGACAGCAAGGCTACTATCGCTCCGGCCAGCAGCGAGTACGCAACGCGTCTTGGCAAAATCGCCGCCGCGCTTGGCGATAACATAAACGGCCAGCCGGTGAACTACAAAGTCTATATGGCGAAAGATGTGAATGCCTTTGCCATGGCAAACGGCTGTATCCGCGTGTACAGCGGCCTGATGGATATGATGACCGACAACGAAGTCGAAGCGGTGATCGGCCATGAAATGGGCCACGTCGCGCTGGGTCACGTGAAAAAAGGTATGCAGGTTGCGCTGGGTACTAACGCCGTACGTGCAGCGGCGGCATCCGCTGGCGGCATTGTCGGCAGCCTGTCGCAGTCGCAATTGGGCGATCTTGGCGAGAAACTGGTGAACTCGCAGTTCTCCCAGCGTCAGGAATCCGAGGCGGATGATTACTCGTATGATTTGTTGCGCAAACGCGGGATCAATCCGGCAGGTTTAGCCACCAGCTTTGAGAAACTGGCCAAACTGGAAGCTGGACGTCAAAGCTCAATGTTTGACGATCACCCGGCATCCGCAGAACGTGCGCAACATATTCGCGATCGCATGAGCGCAGACGGGATCAAATAACCGTTAATCGTGCCGGATGCGGCGTGAACGCCTTATCCGGCCTACAAACATCAACCAGCTGTAGGCCGGATAAGCGTTAGCGCCATCCGGCAAAACAACTTATTCGCCTTTTTTCGCTGCCTGGATGTACAGCATTTCCAGAGCCAGCGTAGCCGCTGCCAGCGCGGTGATCTCTGACTGATCGTAAGCCGGAGCCACTTCAACAACGTCCATCCCGACGATGTTCAGATCTTTCAGACCACGTACCAGCTTGATCGCGCGATCGGAAGTCAGACCGCCAATCACTGGCGTACCGGTACCCGGCGCAAACGCTGGATCCAGACAGTCGATATCAAAGGTCAGATACACCGGCATATCACCGACAATCTGCTTAACCTGGGCGATGATGTCATCTACGCTGCGATCGTTCACCTGGCAGGCATCCAGCACGGTAAAGCCGTTGTCTTTGTCGAATTCGGTACGAATACCAATCTGCACAGAGTGATTCGGATCGATCAGCCCTTCGTTCGGCGCCGTGTAGAACATAGTGCCGTGGTCGAATTCGCAGCCGTTCGCGTAGGTGTCGGTGTGGGCATCAAAGTGCACCAGCGCCATTTTACCAAAGTGTTTAGCGTGCGCGCGCAACAGCGGCAGCGTGACGAAGTGGTCGCCGCCAAAGGAGAGCATGCGCTTACCGGCAGAAAGCAGCTTCTCAGCATGCGCCTGCAGTTTTTCACTCATTTCACGCGCATCACCGAAGGCATAAACCAGATCGCCGCAGTCCACCACGTTCAGGCGCTCGCGCATATCGAAGTTCCACGGGAAGCGGTTGTGCTCCCACGCCAGGTTAGTGGAAACCTGACGGATTGCCGCCGGACCATGACGCCCGCCCGCACGACCAGACGTTGCCATATCAAACGGTACGCCGGTGATCACCCAATCGGCGTCGCTTTCGTATGGCATGAAGTTCATCGGCAGACGTAAAAAACCAAAGGCGTTAGAAACCAGGGAGTTGTCGTATTGATGACCTAAGGTGCTCATGTACTGACCTCTTTAAAAATCGATGAAAAAAAATCCCCTCCGCGTCGTTAAGCCCGACGAGGAAGGGATTGATTTGGTAACTGCATATTTACGGCAAATTATCGCCGTTATTTTGTACGGATTCAAGTAAGTGCCACAAATGCGGCTTCGCCTTATCCGGCCTACTTTCGTAGGCCCGGTAAGCGCTGCGCCACCGGGCATTTATCGTTACTCGTCTTCCAGATAAGTATAACCGTACAGACCGGCCTCAAACTCTTCGAGGAACTGTTGCTGCAGCTCAGTATCCAGATCGGTGTTTTTCACCTGGTCACGGAACTGCGTCAGCAGGGTGTTCGGATCCAACTGCACGTACTGCAGCATATCCGCCACGGTATCCCCTTCGTCGGACAGCTCAACTTCTACGCTGCCGTCTGGGAAGACAAACACGTCAACCGCTTCGGTATCACCGAACAGGTTGTGCATGTTGCCGAGGATCTCCTGGTACGCGCCAACCATAAAGAAGCCCAGCATCGGCGGGTTCTCCGGGTCGTATTCCGGCATCGGCATAGTGGTCGCAATGCCATCACCGTCAACGTAGTGGTCGATAGCGCCATCAGAGTCACAGGTGATATCCAACAGCACCGCACGGCGTTCAGGCACCTGATTCAACCCTTCCAGCGGCATTACCGGGAACAGCTGATCGATCCCCCACGCATCCGGCATCGACTGGAACAGCGAGAAGTTGACGTAAATCTTATCCGCCATACGCTCCTGCAGCTCGTCGATAATCGGACGGTGCGCGCGGTTGCTCGGGTCGAGTTGTTTCTGCACTTCATGGCACATGTTCAGATAGAGCTGCTCAGCCCACGCGCGCTCTTGCAGGCTAAAGGTGCCTGAAGAGTAGCCAACGTGAATATCGTGCAGATCCATCTGGCTGTCGTGCAGCCATTCACGCAGCGAACGACGGGTTCCTGGTTCATGCATCTCTTGCCAGGTTTCCCACATGCTTTGCAGGGCACGCGGCGCATCGTCAGCCGGAGGCGTTGCTTCTGTGTGTTCGCTACGCTCAACGCCGATAATGTTAGATACCAGCACGGTATGGTGCGCGGTAACCGCGCGGCCAGACTCGGTGATTACCGTCGGATGAGGCAGGCCGTGTTCTTCACAGGCGTCGCCAATAGCCCAGATGATGTTGTTGGCATATTCGTTCAGGCCGTAGTTTACAGAACAGTCAGACTGCGAACGGGTACCTTCGTAATCCACGCCCAGACCACCGCCCACGTCGAAGCACTGGATATTGACGCCAAGCTTGTGCAGCTCAACGTAGAAACGCGCCGATTCACGTACGCCGGTGGCGATATCACGAATATTCGCCATCTGCGAGCCAAGGTGGAAGTGCAGCAACTGAATGCTGTCCAGACGACCGCGCTCGCGCAGAATTTCGACCAGTTGCAGCACCTGGTTTGCCGCCAGGCCGAATTTCGATTTTTCCCCGCCGGAGGACTGCCACTTGCCAGAGCCCTGCGACGCCAGACGCGCACGCACGCCCAGACGCGGAACGACATTCAGGCGTTCAGCTTCATCCAGCACGATAGCGATTTCAGACATCTTCTCGATGACCAGATAGACCTTATGGCCCATCTTCTCGCCAATCAGCGCCAGACGGATATATTCGCGGTCTTTATAACCGTTACACACGATCACGCTACGGGTCATTCCGGCATGGGCCAGAACGGCCATCAGTTCAGCTTTGGAACCCGCTTCCAGCCCCAGCGGTTCGCCAGAGTGGATCAGCGATTCAATCACGCGACGGTGCTGGTTGACCTTGATCGGGTAAACGAGGAAATAGTCACCGTTGTAACCGTAAGATTCACGGGCACGTTTAAACGCGGCGTTAATCGAACGCAGACGGTGTTGCAGGATCTGCGGGAAGCAGAACAATGCAGGCAAACGCTGACCCTGCGCTTCACGGGCTTTCACCAACTCAGCAAGGTCAACGCGCGCTTCAGGTACGTCCGGATCCGGGCACACGCTGATGTGACCCAGTTCATTGACGTCGTAGTAGTTATTACCCCACCAGGCAATATTGTAAGTACGCAGCATCTTGCTGGCTTCCTGGGAACTCATTGCAACCTCCTGCATGGAGCGTAGTACACCGTGTTCGCCTGCTGACGAAGGCGAACCCAAAGAAATGTCGTCAGACATAGCGAACCTCAAATTTTATTAACAAGTGTAAAACAGTTGACTACTATCGCAATCCGAAGACGCGATAACAACCCAAATACAGGCAGAATTTGCAGCAGATAGTGCTGACGCTCCGACTGTGCGACCGGTTTCTTTTTCATATCAATGTAAACACGTAACCGAACTTAATGCTGACGGTTCGGCGAAACCACGAGAAAACTCTTGTTTACCAAGAGCGCCCTTGTTCAGTTCTTAGTGACCGTTACCGGCTCTTCAGTCCTGAGATACGCCGAGATGGGTATACACTTCATCCTTCATGCAGCCTCTTTGTTGGCTACGCTCATTCGCCCCAGTCACGTACTACTCGTACGTTCAGGGGACTCATTCACTTGCCGCCTCGACGCAGCATAAATGATTTTGTGTATATAACATCGACAGGTATGCAAAGCAGAGATGCAGATTGCGGGGGACATATGTACACCAGAACGGTGCGACAGATTCTGCAGAATACAACGGTTCATTATCTCGTATCACCTCCACGGTTGCTCCTTACGGAACGAACCCACAAGCCAAAGCTAAAGTTTTAACCCGGCTGGAAGTGGCAACACGATGAAAATGTCGTGTGCTTTTGTATGAGCCGCGCGCCGCGTTTTATACCGATAAGAAAGTCAAAAAGCAAAAGATAAATATGCACATTGCCAGCACCGTCAGGAAAAATTTCCAGTTACATTTTCAGTACAATGCGACCTCAATCAAAAAAAGCTGGAAATCAGGCGAAGAACTGTCCTAAAATAGCCGTCCAGATGTTAATCCATCTATACCGATTAACACTCAGACTGCCAGTGTCCGTCATCTGCAGACTCATGGTAGAATCTTCTACACATGGCTATTCCACTCGACAGTTTGAGCTAACCAAATTCTCCTTAGGTGAAATTAAATATGGCAAAACACCTTTTTACGTCCGAGTCCGTATCAGAAGGGCATCCTGACAAAATCGCTGACCAAATCTCTGATGCTGTGCTGGATGCAATCCTGGAACAGGATCCAAAAGCACGCGTTGCCTGCGAAACCTACGTCAAAACCGGTATGGTTTTAGTTGGCGGTGAGATCACCACCAGCGCATGGGTTGATATCGAAGAGATCACCCGTAACACGGTTCGCGAAATTGGCTATGTGCATTCCGACATGGGCTTTGACGCCAACTCTTGCGCGGTACTGAGCGCGATTGGTAAACAGTCTCCGGACATCAACCAGGGTGTTGACCGTGCCGATCCGCTGGAACAGGGCGCAGGCGACCAGGGCCTGATGTTTGGTTATGCAACCAACGAAACCGACGTGCTGATGCCAGCACCTATTACCTATGCTCACCGTCTGGTGCAGCGTCAGGCTGAAGTGCGTAAAAACGGTACCTTATCCTGGCTGCGTCCGGATGCAAAAAGCCAGGTAACCTTCCAGTATGACGACGGCAAAATCGTCGGTATTGATGCGGTTGTTCTGTCTACTCAGCACTCTGAAGATATCGACCAGAAATCGCTGCAAGAAGCCGTTATGGAAGAGATCATCAAGCCGGTACTGCCGACTGAATGGCTGACCGCTTCAACCAAATTCTTCATCAACCCAACTGGTCGTTTCGTTATCGGCGGCCCGATGGGCGACTGCGGTCTGACCGGTCGTAAAATCATCGTTGATACCTACGGCGGCATGGCGCGTCACGGCGGCGGTGCATTCTCTGGTAAAGATCCGTCTAAAGTTGACCGTTCCGCAGCCTATGCAGCCCGTTACGTAGCGAAAAACATCGTTGCCGCAGGCCTGGCTGACCGTTGTGAGATTCAGGTTTCCTACGCAATCGGCGTGGCAGAACCGACATCTATCATGGTGGAAACGTTCGGTACTGAAAAAGTGCCTTCAGAGCAGCTGACCCTTTTGGTGCGTGAGTTCTTCGACTTGCGCCCGTATGGCCTGATTCAGATGCTGGATCTGCTGCACCCGATTTACAAAGAAACCGCCGCTTACGGTCACTTTGGTCGCGAACATTTCCCATGGGAAAAAACCGACAAAGCACAGTTGCTGCGCGACGCTGCCGGTCTGAAGTAATTTAAACCAGACTTAACGCTTATGAAGACCAGCCTCGCGCTGGTCTTTTTTTATACCTATTTCCTCTCCCACATCCATCACCAAACCGCGCTGATTACTATTGCTTTAAATGAAAATGAAAGCGATTACATCACACCATATTTCCCTCTACCTTGAATTAACATCTCTTAGCCAGCACACTTGCATCACTGTTACATTATCTTTCATCATTGTCTTAAATTCAGACGACAAACATTATTTAATCCCAATAAATAATGTTAACTTTCAATGAATTAACTAATAACCCGCATGAATGACAGTGTAAGCGATTACACTAATGTGATGTGATTCGCATTTTTTTACCCCGTACTCACCTACCCTTAACATCAACAAAACTAGCTACCCAACCGGAGGGCATCATGCCTGACAATAAAAAAACGGGGCGTTCCAACAAAGCCATGACATTTTTTGTCTGCTTTCTGGCAGCCCTGGCTGGATTACTTTTTGGCCTGGATATCGGTGTTATTGCCGGTGCTTTACCGTTCATCACCGACGAGTTTCAAATTACCCCGCACACTCAGGAATGGGTGGTGAGTTCCATGATGTTTGGTGCGGCGGTAGGTGCTGTCGGCAGCGGTTGGCTCTCCTTCAAACTGGGACGCAAAAAAAGCCTGATGATCGGTGCGATCTTGTTTGTTGCGGGTTCACTGTTCTCCGCCGCTGCGCCAAACGTTGAAGTCCTGCTGGTTTCCCGCGTGCTGCTCGGCCTGGCTGTAGGTGTTGCGTCTTATACCGCGCCGCTGTACCTGTCTGAAATTGCCCCGGAAAAGATTCGTGGCAGCATGATCTCCATGTATCAGCTGATGATCACCATCGGTATTTTGGGCGCGTATCTTTCCGATACAGCGTTTAGCTACAGCGGCGCATGGCGCTGGATGCTGGGTGTAATCATCATCCCTGCCCTGCTGCTGCTGGTTGGCGTTATCTTCCTGCCGGACAGCCCACGTTGGTTTGCAGCTAAACGTCGTTTTGTTGATGCCGAACGCGTCCTGTTGCGTCTGCGTGACACCAGCGCAGAAGCCAAACGCGAGCTGGATGAAATCCGTGAAAGTCTGCAGGTGAAGCAGAGCGGCTGGGCGCTGTTTAAAGAAAACAGCAACTTCCGTCGCGCGGTATTCCTTGGCGTTCTGTTACAGGTGATGCAGCAGTTCACCGGGATGAACGTCATCATGTATTACGCACCGAAAATCTTTGAGCTGGCGGGCTACACCAACACCACTGAGCAGATGTGGGGGACTGTTATCGTCGGTCTGACCAACGTACTGGCAACCTTTATCGCCATTGGCCTGGTTGACCGTTGGGGCCGCAAACCTACTCTGATCCTTGGCTTTATCGTGATGGCTGTTGGTATGGGCGTTCTGGGGACAATGATGCACGTGGGTATTCACTCGGCATCCGCACAATACTTCGCAGTACTGATGCTGCTGATGTTTATCGTTGGCTTTGCCATGAGCGCTGGTCCGCTGATTTGGGTACTGTGCTCTGAAATCCAGCCGCTGAAAGGCCGCGATTTCGGCATCACCTGCTCTACTGCAACCAACTGGATTGCCAACATGATCGTCGGCGCAACCTTCCTGACGATGCTGAACTCGCTGGGCAGCGCCAACACCTTCTGGGTCTACGGCGGCCTGAACGTACTGTTCATCTTCCTGACTCTGTGGCTGATCCCTGAAACTAAAAACGTCTCTTTAGAACACATTGAACGTAACCTGATGAAAGGTCGTAAACTGCGCGAAATTGGCGCACACGACTAATCACCAAAGGCTTCCTCCCTCAGTGGGAGGAAGCCTTCCTCTTGCAGTCCCTTCCCTGTCGCACTATCCTCTGGCGTTATGAAAACCTCCCGTCTCCCTATCGCCATCCAGCAAGCCGTTATGCGTAGCCTGCGGGAAAAACTCGCCCAGGCCAATCTCAAGCTCGAACGCCAATATCCGGAGCCAAAGCTGGTTTACCAACAGCGCGGCACCGCCGCGGGCACCGCATGGCTACAAACCTATGAAATTCGCCTTAATCCCGTCCTGCTGATGGAAAACGTCGACGCATTCATTAACGAAGTGGTGCCCCATGAACTGGCGCATTTACTGGTGTGGAAGCACTTTGGGCGCGTGCCGCCACACGGGAAAGAATGGAAATGGATGATGGAAAGCGTGCTGGGCGTACCGGCCCGGCGCACGCATCAGTTCGAACTGCAATCGGTGCAGCGCAAGACCTTTACTTACCGCTGTAAGTGTCAGGAGCACCAACTGACCGTCCGTCGCCATAACCGCGTTGTGCGCGGTGAGGCCACCTACCGCTGTGTTCACTGCGGCGAGCCACTGGTTGCAGAATAATCTTCAGAATTATCAGGAACTTTTCTGACCTAACTGATTGCATACTGGAATAACTTTCGCTACGTTGCGGGCTCGTTTTGACACGGAGTTTGTGATGTACCGTCATTTTTCTTTTGCTGCGGCCCTGTTAGCCGCTGCGTTTTCAGGCCCGGTTTTAGCCGAAGGCATCAACAGTTTTTCTCAGGCAAAAGCAGCAGGCGTCAAGGTTAACGCCGATGCGCCGGGCGATTTCTACTGCGGTTGTAAAATTAACTGGCAAGGCAAAAAAGGGGTCGTTGACCTCGAATCCTGCGGCTATAAAGTGCGAAAAAATGAAAACCGCGCCAGTCGAATTGAATGGGAGCACGTTGTCCCCGCCTGGCAATTTGGTCATCAGCGTCAGTGCTGGCAGGACGGAGGGCGTAAAAACTGCGCCAAAGATCCAGTCTATCGTAAGATGGAAAGCGACATGCATAACCTGCAACCTGCGGTGGGTGAGGTAAATGGCGATCGCGCTAACTTCATGTACAGCCAGTGGAACGGTGGCGAGGGTCAGTATGGGCAATGCGCCATGAAGGTTGATTTCAAAGAGAAAGTTGCCGAGCCGCCGGCCCGCGCCCGCGGTGCCATTGCTCGTACCTATTTTTACATGCGCGACCAGTACGATCTGACGCTCTCCCGCCAGCAAACTCAGCTTTTTAACGCCTGGAATAAGCAATATCCGGTCACCGACTGGGAGTGTGAGCGCGACGAACGCATTGCAAAGGTACAGGGGAACCATAACCCATATGTGCAACGCGCTTGCCAGGCGCAAAAGAGCTAACCTACACTAGCGTCAATATTTTTAACCATGCCCTGGCCTTTCGCAGCCCAGGGCCATGACGCGGATGTTTAACTATGCGCATTCCTCGCATTTATCACCCTGAGCCAATCACTTCCGGCAGCCAAATTTCACTGTGTGAAGATGCAGCCAACCATATCGGCCGCGTGCTGCGTATGGGACCGGGCCAGGCGCTACAGCTGTTTGATGGCAGCAATCAGGTATTCGACGCTGAAATCACCCACGCCAGTAAAAAAAGCGTGGACGTGAAGATACTTAACGCTGAACTCGACGATCGTGAGTCGCCGTTGCACATCCACCTGGGTCAGGTGATGTCGCGCGGTGAAAAAATGGAATTCACTATCCAGAAATCGATCGAACTGGGTGTAAGCCTCATTACGCCACTTTTTTCTGAGCGCTGCGGCGTTAAACTGGACAGTGAACGCCTGAACAAGAAGCTCCAGCAGTGGCAGAAAATCGCCATTGCCGCCTGCGAACAGTGCGGTCGTAACCGGGTGCCCGAAATTCGCCCGGCAATGGATTTGGAAGCATGGTGCGAGGAACAGGACGAAGGTCTGAAACTGAACCTGCATCCGCGCGCCAGCGCCAGCATCAATACGCTGCCGCTGCCGGTGGAACGCATCCGCTTGCTGATTGGCCCGGAAGGCGGGTTGTCGGCAGATGAAATTGCCATGACCGCACGTTATCAGTTTACTGATATTCTGTTAGGACCTCGCGTTCTGCGTACTGAGACAACCGCGCTCACCGCCATTACTGCGCTACAGGTGCGTTTTGGCGATCTGGGCTAAGGCATAAACGGAGAAGAAAATGATCAAGCTCGGCATCGTGATGGATCCCATCGCAAGCATCAACATCAAGAAAGATTCCAGCTTCGCTATGCTGCTGGAAGCGCAACGTCGCGGTTACGAAATTCATTATATGGAGATGGCCGATCTTTATCTGATCAACGGTGAAGCCCGCGCCCATACGCGTACCCTGAGCGTAGAGCAGAACTACGACAAATGGTATGAGTTCAAGAGCGAGCAGGATCTCCCGCTGGCAGACCTGGACGTTATTCTGATGCGTAAGGATCCGCCGTTTGATACCGAGTTCATCTACGCAACCTATATTCTGGAACGTGCAGAAGAAAAAGGCACGCTGATCGTCAACAAACCGCAGAGCCTGCGCGACTGCAACGAAAAGCTGTTCACCGCCTGGTTTGCCGATCTGACGCCGGAAACGCTGGTCACGCGTAACAAAGCGCAGCTGAAAGCCTTCTGGCAAAAACACAGCGACATCATTCTCAAACCGCTGGATGGTATGGGCGGCGCATCTATTTTCCGTGTGAAGGAAGGCGACCCGAACCTTGGCGTCATTGCTGAAACGCTGACCGAGCACGGTACCCGCTACTGCATGGCGCAGAACTATCTGCCAGCAATTAAAGATGGCGATAAACGCGTCCTGGTGGTCGATGGCGAACCCGTTCCTTATTGCCTGGCGCGTATTCCGCAGGGCGGCGAAACCCGTGGTAACCTGGCCGCTGGCGGTCGTGGCGAGCCGCGTCCATTGACCGACAGCGACTGGGAAATTGCACGTCGCATTGGACCAACGCTGAAAGCGAAAGGTTTGATTTTTGTCGGTCTGGATATCATTGGCGATCGTCTGACGGAAATTAACGTTACCAGCCCAACCTGTATTCGTGAAATTGAAGCGGAGTTCCCGGTTTCAATTACCGGTATGCTGATGGATGCCATTGAGGCGCGTTTGCAGAAGTAAATACGTTGCCGGATAGCGACGCCATCGCGTCTTATCCGGCCTGTAATTGCACCCCGCAGGCCGGATTAGGCGAGCCGTCATCCGGCAAAGCTATCTTCAGAGGGTGACATCTTCGAGCTTTGCCCACATACTGGGCTCTGTTGCTTTTTTGAACCAGGAAACAGAACCTCTGACAATGAATTTACAGCATCACTTTCTGATTGCCATGCCTGCTCTCCAGGATCCGATTTTCCGCCGTTCCGTGGTGTACATCTGTGAACATAATGAGAACGGAGCAATGGGGATTATCGTTAATAAGCCTCTGGAAAACTTACAAATTGAAGGGATTCTGGAAAAGCTGAAGATTACCCCAGAAGAACGCGATCCGGCCATTCGTCTGGATAAACCAGTGATGCTTGGCGGCCCGCTGGCGGAAGACCGTGGATTTATTCTCCACACTCCACCGTCACGCTTTGCCTCCAGTATTCGCATCTCAGATAACACCATCATCACAACCTCCCGCGATGTACTAGAAACCCTGGGTACGCAGGAGCAACCGTCCGAAGTGCTGGTTGCGCTAGGTTATTCATCATGGGAAAAAGGTCAACTGGAACAAGAGCTACTGGATAACGCCTGGCTCACGGCGCCCGCAGACCTCAACATCTTATTCAAAACGCCGATTGCCGACCGCTGGCGCGATGCGGCGAAGCTTATCGGGATAGATATTCAGACTATGCCTGGCGTGGCGGGACATGCCTGATGAGCGGAACATTACTCTCTTTTGATTTTGGTACGAAAAGTATTGGTGTTGCTGTTGGTCAGCGCATTACCGGTACGGCCAGACCGTTGCCCGCCATTAAGGCGCAGGACGGTACGCCAGACTGGAGTTTGATTGAACGCCTGCTGAAAGAATGGCAGCCAGATGAAATCATTGTCGGCCTACCACTCAACATGGATGGCACAGAACAGCCCCTTACCGCGCGCGCGCGTAAGTTCGCTAACCGTATTCACGGTCGCTTTGGCGTAACCGTAACGCTGCACGATGAACGCTTGAGCACCGTCGAAGCCCGCTCCGGCCTGTTCGAACAAGGCGGATACCGGGCGTTGAATAAAGGCAAAGTAGATTCCGCTTCTGCCGTGGTCATCCTCGAAAGCTATTTCGAGCAGGGTTACTAAATCCGTCCCTGCGCCTGACGCTGCTGCTGACTTTGTGCAAATGTCTGCATACCTGTCTGCTGCCCGGTTTGAATTACGCCGGGCAGCTGATGCGTTTTCCCTTCACGAATCAAATTGCACACGGCAGGCGTGTTGACGAGCAGCTCAAATAGCGCCACGCGTCCTCCCTGCTTATCTTCCTCCAGCTTTTGCGAAAGTACCGCCCGCAGGCTGTCTGCTAACTGGTTACGCACCGGATCCTTCTCTGTTGCCGAAAAGGTGTCCACCAGCCGCGCGATGGCCTGTGCCGCCCCTCGCGTATGTAACGTTGCCAGCACCAGATGCCCGGTTTCCGCTGCCGTTAACGCCAGACGAATGGTTTCCGCGTCGCGCAGTTCGCCCAGCAAAATGACATCGGGATCTTCACGCAGCGCGCCGCGTAAACCGGCGGCAAAAGAAGCGCAGTGTACGCCCACCTCCCGTTGTTGAATAAGACAACGCTGGCTGGTGTAGCGATATTCAATCGGGTCTTCCAGCGTCAGAATATGCCCTGCAACATGCTGATTAAGGTACTCTACCATCGCCGCCAGGGTCGTTGATTTACCGCTACCGGTAGCGCCTGTCACCAGAATTAACCCATTTTCACTGCGCAGCAGTTCAGGTATGACGTCAGGGGTCTGGAGATCGTCTAAACGTGGACAATCAAGCGGGAGCAATCTTAGCGCCAGCGAGGTTCCCTGTTGATGAACAAAAGCACTGGCGCGCAGCCGCTGGGAACCTGCCAGCGCAATAGCAAAATCCAGCTGCCCCTGTTCCTGCCACTGTACCTGTTGTTGCTCACTGAGCCAGCACATCAGCAGATTCTCCACGTCAGGCGTAGTAAAGGGTGCGATTTCGACTTTTCCACGTATGCGCCAGCGCGCAGGCCATGCATTGCACAGGTGTAGATCCGACACGTTATGCTTTACACTAAGGGCCACTATTTCTTCCATATTCATATGAACATCCTCGGAAAATGAACGATATCGCGCATAACCTGGCACATGTCCGGGACAAAATCTCAGCCGCCGCGACGCGTTGCGGGCGGTCTTCAGAAGAAGTTACGCTGCTTGCAGTCAGTAAAACCAAACCTGCGAGCGCCATCGAAGAAGCCATTACCGCAGGGCAGCGTGCCTTCGGTGAAAACTATGTGCAGGAAGGGGTGGATAAAATCCGCTACTTCCAGGAAAAAGGCGTCAACGATCTGCAGTGGCACTTTATCGGCCCGCTGCAGTCCAACAAAAGTCGTCTGGTCGCCGAGCACTTTGACTGGTGCCATACGATCGACCGTCTGCGTATCGCTGCCCGTCTGAGCGAACAGCGCCCGGCGGAACTGCCGCCGCTCAATGTACTGATTCAAATTAATATCAGCGATGAGAACAGTAAGTCAGGCATTCCGCTGGCAGAGCTTGATGCACTGGCCGCTGAAGTCGCTGCACTGCCGCGCATTACCCTGCGTGGTCTGATGGCGATTCCGGCTCCAGAGTCAGATTATGTAAGGCAGTTTGAAGTTGCACAGCAAATGGCGGTAGCATTTGCCGGGTTGAAAACACGCTACCCAGGCATCGACACTCTCTCACTGGGAATGTCTGATGATATGGATGCCGCCATCGCGGCGGGTAGCACGATGGTGCGCATTGGCACTGCCATTTTTGGTGCTCGTGATTACACTAAAAAATAAGGAAAACTAAGGAACACCATGAATACGTTGACCTTCCTGCTCTCAACGGTAATTGAGCTGTATACCATGGCGCTGCTGCTGCGCGTGTGGATGCAATGGTCTCGCTGCGATTTTTACAACCCGTTCTCGCAGTTTATAGTGAAAATCACTCAGCCCATCATTGGGCCGTTACGCCGCATTATTCCCCCGATGGGACCGATCGACAGCGCATCGGCATTAGTTGCGCTCGTTCTCAGCTTTATCAAAGCAATCGTGCTGTTTAAGGTGGTCACGTTCCAGCCGATCATCTGGATCGCCGCCGTACTGATTGTCCTGAAGACTATCGGGCTGCTGATTTTCTGGGTGCTGCTGGTGATGGCAATTATGAGCTGGGTCAGCCAGGGCCGCAGTCCTGTAGAGTACGTGCTGATTCAACTGGCAGATCCGCTGCTGCGTCCTATCCGTCGCATACTTCCAGGCATGGGCGGGATCGATTTCTCCCCAATGATTCTGGTTCTGCTGCTCTACGTTATTAACATGGGCATCGCGGAAGTGTTACAGGCGACAGGCAACATGCTGCTGCCGGGGCTGTGGATGGCGCTATGAGTGCCGTTACACCCTGCGACGACGGTCTGGTTTTACGGCTCTACATTCAGCCTAAAGCCAGCCGTGACAGTATTGTGGGTTTACATGGCGACGAAGTTAAAGTCGCCATTACCGCCCCACCGGTAGATGGCCAGGCCAATAGCCATCTGGTGAAGTTTCTCGGCAAACAGTTCCGTGTGGCAAAAAGCCAGGTCGTCATTGAGAAGGGCGAGCTTGGTCGTCACAAACAGGTTAAAATCATTCATCCGCAACAGATCCCGCCCGAAATTGCGGCGTTAACTGATTAGGTATCCCATGCAAAAAGTTGTCCTCGCGACCGGCAATGCCGGTAAAGTGCGTGAACTCGCCTCTCTTCTGAGTGATTTCGGTCTTGATGTTGTTGCCCAAACGGAACTGGGTGTTGATTCTGCAGACGAGACCGGGCTGACGTTTATTGAGAACGCCATTCTGAAGGCGCGTCATGCCGCTCAAATTACCGGCTTACCGGCCATTGCTGATGACTCAGGTCTGGCAGTAAATGCCCTTGGCGGCGCGCCGGGTATCTATTCAGCCCGCTATTCCGGCGAAGATGCGACCGATCAGCAGAACCTGGAAAAACTGCTTCACACCCTGCAGGATATTCCTGATGACAAGCGCCAGGCGCAGTTCCACTGCGTGCTGGTGTATATGCGCCATGCAGACGATCCAACGCCTGTTGTTTGCCACGGAAGCTGGCCGGGCGTGATTACCCGTGAACCTGCCGGAAACGGTGGTTTTGGCTACGACCCGATCTTCTTTGTGCCGTCTGAAGGGAAAACCGCCGCCGAACTGACCCGTGAAGAAAAGAGTGCGATTTCTCACCGCGGACAGGCGCTGAAGCTGTTGCTGGATGCCCTGCGTAATGGTTAAGCTTCCGCCGCTAAGTCTTTATATTCACATTCCGTGGTGCGTGCAGAAATGCCCGTACTGCGACTTCAACTCGCATGCACTAAAGGGGGAAGTCCCTCATGACGACTATGTGCAGCATCTGCTGAGCGATCTGGATACTGAGGTGGCCCATGCCCAGGGCCGTGAAGTAAAGACGATTTTTATCGGTGGTGGCACGCCGAGCCTGCTTTCTGGCCCGGCGATGCAAACGCTGCTCGACGGCGTGCGAGCACGGCTGAATCTGGCCGAAGATACAGAAATCACGATGGAGGCGAATCCCGGGACGGTGGAAGCCGATCGCTTTGTGGATTATCAACGCGCTGGCGTCAACCGTATCTCGATTGGCGTACAGAGCTTTAGCTCCACCAAACTCGAACGTCTGGGACGTATTCACGGGCCGGAAGAAGCCAAACGAGCAGCACACCTGGCGAGCGGTCTGGGGCTACGCAGCTTTAATCTCGATCTGATGCATGGTTTGCCGGATCAGACGCTGGAAGAGGCGCTGGGTGATTTACAGCAGGCAATCGCGCTCAACCCACCGCATCTTTCCTGGTATCAGTTGACCATCGAACCCAACACGCTGTTCGGTTCCCGACCGCCGGTTTTACCGGACGATGACGCGCTGTGGGATATTTTTGAGCAAGGCCACCAGCTACTGACCGCCGCGGGATATCAGCAGTACGAAACCTCAGCCTACGCCAGACCGGGTTATCAGTGTCAGCACAACCTTAACTACTGGCGTTTTGGCGACTATCTTGGCATTGGCTGCGGCGCACACGGTAAGATCACATTCCCTGACGGACGCATCCTGCGCACCACCAAAACACGGCATCCGCGTGGGTATATGCAAGGGCGTTATCTCGAAAGCCAGCGCGATGTCGCCGAAGCCGATAAGCCGTTCGAGTTCTTCATGAATCGTTTCCGGCTGCTGGAAGCCGCGCCTCGCGCGGAGTTCACGCAATATACCGGTCTTACCGAAGACGTTATTCGTCGACAGATCGATGAGGCTATTTCCCTGGGCTACCTGAGTGAATGCGATGAATACTGGCAGATTACCCAACACGGTAAGCTGTTCTTGAATTCGCTGCTGGAGCTGTTTCTGGCGGAGTGATGGCTGGTGAACGTAGGCCTGATAAGCGTAGCGCCATCAGGCAAATTGCCGGATGGCGGCTGCGTCTTATCCGGCCTACAGGGTTAGGGCGGTAAGCGCAGCCACCTTCATCGATTAATACTGATTAAACATTTCCTGGATCTGCTTAGGATCCTTGGTTTGAGTCAGCGCAAGCTGCAGCAGAACACGTGCTTTTTGCGGGTTCAGGGAACCTGAAGCCACAAATCCGTATTTTGCATCATCAACTTCTGCATCCTGTGTAGTGGCGCCCGTTGGTACACGGGATGAACGCACTACAACGGTACCTTTATGCGCGGCGGTTGCCAGCGTATCGAAAATGGTTTTATACAGGTTACCGTTACCTACACCCGCACTGACGATCCCAGCGTAACCCGCATCCACCAGCGCTTTTGCCGGCAGATCGGAGGCATTAGCGTAGTTATAAACAATCCCAACTTCCGGCAGTTCGGTCAGCTTAGACACATCGAACGGAGTAGACGTGGTGTGCTTACGCGCAGGCGTACGCTGGTAGTCGATTTTACCGTTATGGATGTAACCCAACGGTCCGTAGTTAACGGATTTGAAGGTAGCGACGTCGGTAGTGTTGGTTTTAGTCACGTCACGACCATCCATAACGGTGTCGTTCATCACCACCAGCACTCCGCGGTTGGCAGAGGCTTTGTCTGCGGCAGTTACTACCGCGTTATACAAGTTGAACGGGCCATCAGCGCTCATACCCGTAGACGGACGCATTGCGCCGACCAGCACCACCGGCTTGTTACACTTGACGGTCAGGTCGAGGAAATAGGCGGTTTCTTCCATGGTATCCGTACCATGTGTTACCACAAAGCCGTCGGTTTTATCACACTCGGTATTAATCTTTTTCGCCAGCGTTAACCAGACTTCGTCATTCATATCCTGGGAGCCGATATTCACCACCTGCTCGCCTTTAACGACAGCGATATCTTTCAATTGAGGTACGGCCTCAACCAGATTTTCTACGCCAACCTTGCCTGCCGTGTAGTTAGATTTTGTCGCGGAATCACCGCCGCCGGCAATCGTCCCACCGGTCGCTAAAATGGTGATGTTTGGCAGTGCAAGCGCCGCGCCGCTGAAACCCATAACCAGTGCGGCAAGTGCCGTTTTCTTGAAAAACTCCATGTTATTTCTCCAGTTACTTGAATTTGCAGCATTATGTCTATCCTACAGATGAATAATGTGACGAGATCCAATTAACCAGATTTATATCTCCACCAAATTGCCATTCTTAGAGATGGATATCAAAAAAACAGAAATACACAAAATAAAACGGCACAGAATGTTTCTGTGCCGTTAATAAGAGGTGAAGATTATTTCAGAGTGCTAACCAGCGTTTTACGATCGTTTTCCAGCGTCACGACGCGGGCACAGACATCTTTGCCAAACTGCTGGAAGTCTTGTTCCTGATTCTTCCATTCGTTCTGAATTGAGGTCTGCAAACCACCGAGGCTTCCGAGTACGCCCTGCAGTGGATTACCACCGCCTTTGAGCACGGCTTTCGCCCCCATCTCGTTGATGCTGTCCTGCAAAATGCCGCCCATCGCCTGATTAACCAGCTGTTGTCCGTCCGCGCGGACCTGATCAATCGCCTTATAATGGAAAGTCAGGCCATCAGTTCGATGCTCGATGATGCGGTTCATCTGCTCTTTCAATTGCGCATCCAGCTTGGTTAAGCGGCCACGCATGTTGCTGCTTTCACCGACCTCTTTGGCGATGATTTTGTCCAGCGCCACGCGACCTTTCTCTACGCGCGCTCTGGCACCTTCGTCGATCCACGGCAGGCTGCTACGCAACGCCGCCTGATAATCTTTGGCCTGCTCACGCTGTGCGGCGTTCAGGTTGTACTGTTTACCGTTGAAGGTGACATCGCCGGCCTGGGTAATAACCAGGTCGCCATTTTCACCCTTCACCTGCACCGTTTGTGGGCTCAAAATCACATCGTCACGCGGGGTGACGCTGCACTGGTAATCTGCATGTGCGGCCATCGCCGTGAACGTTAGGACTGCCGCCAGCAGCGTTTTGCGCATCATATCTTTCCCTCAATACAAATCGGGTCGGCATTTGCCGACCCTGTGCTACTTAGTCCCACCAAATATCGAAAAGTTCGCTGGTACGCACTTCTTCGAGTTTGTGCTCTTCCAGCCACTTACGCACGATTGCCTGGTGTTCTTCGGTGCATTTGCCGATTTCCTGCAGACAGATCAGACCTTCCCAGGCCAGATAGCCGCTGCCGTCAAAAGCCAGCTTGTTCGGTTCGATGACTTCATTGATAAAGTCATCAACGATTTGATCGACCTGCTCTCCAGATGTACCTTCCGGGAAACGCCATGCAACCGAAAATCCTACTTCCTGGAATTCTTCGATGTGCATCTTTTTACGCAGACGACGGCTACGGTTCTTTGCCATTATTTCACCCTCTCGAACATTAAGTCCCATACGCCGTGGCCAAGACGATGACCACGTTGTTCAAATTTGGTTACCGGGCGCGATTCCGGGCGCGGTACATAATCGTTACTCTCTGACTGGTTTTTATACCCGTCAATCGAGGACATCACTTCAAGCATGTGCTCCGCATACGCTTCCCAGTCGGTCGCCATATGGAACACGCCGCCCAGCTTCAGCTTACTTAAGATATGCTCAGCAAACGGTACCTGAACGATACGGCGTTTATTATGACGTGCTTTATGCCATGGGTCAGGGAAAAACAGCTGAACCATAGATAAAGAATTGTCAGGAATCATTTTATGCAGGACTTCAACGGCATCATGGCACATGACGCGCAGGTTCTCGACACCCTCTTCATGGGCTGAAGCCAGACACGCACCAACGCCAGGTGAGTGAACCTCAATGCCGAGGAAATTCTGTTCCGGACGCGCTTTCGCCATTGCAACCAGCGACGCTCCCATACCAAAACCGATTTCCAGCGTGACTGGCGCGTCACGGCCAAACAGTTCTGCGAAATCTACAGGCTCTTCGCTGAACTCAACGCCCATCACCGGCCAGTAGTTTTCCAGCGCGTGTTCCTGCCCTTTCGTCAGTCGCCCCTGGCGACGAACAAAACTACGAATCCGGCGCAGAGGGCGGCCGTTTTCATCAAATTCCGGTGAAATGACGTCGTTCTTCATAAAAGTTTAGTCTGCTGTGTTTGAGTTCTGAAAACGGGCATTATCCAAAGTTAGTTGCCGGATGCAAGTAAAGGAAGAAAGTGAGCAGCGGAAAGTTCCGGTTTACACCCCGTTGCCGCTGTGCTGCAATCTTGCCCCCGGCAATAATGAAACGGTAATCATGCAAGCGTCTCAATTTTCGGCTCAGGTTTTGAGCTGGTACGACAAATACGGGCGGAAAACGCTGCCCTGGCAAATTGACAAGACGCCTTACAAAGTATGGCTCTCTGAGGTAATGCTGCAACAAACTCAGGTTGCGACCGTTATCCCTTATTTTGAGCGCTTTATGGCGCGCTTCCCAACGGTAACGGATTTAGCCCATGCGCCGCTGGATGAAGTTCTGCATTTGTGGACAGGGCTGGGTTATTACGCCCGTGCGCGTAATCTGCATAAAGCCGCGCAGCAGGTTGTGACGCTGCATAGCGGTATATTTCCGCAAACCTTTGATGAAGTAGCCGCCCTACCTGGCGTCGGACGTTCAACCGCAGGCGCGATCCTTTCTCTCTCTCTGGGTCAGCATTTTCCGATTCTCGACGGTAACGTCAAACGCGTGCTGGCTCGCTGTTATGCTGTAAGCGGCTGGCCGGGTAAAAAAGAGGTCGAAAAGAAGCTGTGGGAGCTGAGTGAGCAAGTTACGCCGGCCCAGGGTGTTGAGCGTTTTAATCAGGCGATGATGGATTTAGGCGCCATGGTCTGTACGCGCTCAAAACCTAAATGTTCCCTGTGTCCGTTGGAAAATGGCTGTGTGGCGAGCGCCAATGCAAGTTGGGCGCTGTATCCCGGTAAAAAGCCCAAACAGACGCTACCGGAACGAACGGGCTATTTTTTACTGATGCAGCATGATGACGAAGTGCTGCTTGCACAGCGACCGCCCAGCGGCTTATGGGGTGGTTTATACTGTTTTCCGCAGTTTGACGACGAAGATGGACTGCGCAACTGGCTGGCGCAACGACAAATTAACGCAGATAATCTGACCCAACTTAATGCGTTTCGCCATACCTTTAGCCATTTCCACTTAGATATTGTGCCTATGTGGCTTCCCGTGTCTTCATTCACCTCATGCATGGATGAAGGCAACGCGCTCTGGTATAACTTAGCGCAACCGCCGTCGGTCGGACTGGCGGCTCCCGTGGAGCGTTTGTTACAGCAATTACGTGCCGGTACACACGTTTAACGTACCGGACGATAGAGAGGACTTTTTATGAGCAGAACGATTTTTTGCACTTTCCTGCAACGCGAAGCAGAAGGCCAGGATTTTCAGCTGTACCCGGGCGATCTGGGAAAACGCATTTATAACGAGATTTCTAAAGAAGCATGGGCGCAATGGCAGCATAAACAGACCATGCTGATTAACGAGAAAAAACTCAATATGATGAACGTCGAACACCGTAAGTTACTGGAACAGGAGATGATTAACTTCCTGTTTGAAGGTAAGGATGTGCATATTGAAGGCTATACGCCAGAATCATAAGAACCGTTGCCGGATGGCGCTGCGCTTATCCGGCCTACGTTTTAATCTGGTCCTTGCAAACAACAAACACAACACGCACTCCCGGAATGATGAAAAAATTTCTCGCGCTTGCCGTTATTGCGCCGTTGCTCATCTCCTGTTCCAGTTCGACCAAAAAAGGCGATTCCTATAACGAAGCCTGGGTCAAGGATACCAACGGTTTTGATATTCTGATGGGGCAATTTGCCCATAATATTGAGAATTTGTGGGGATTTAAGGAAGTGCTGATTGCGGGTCCGAAGGACTACGTCAAGTATACCGATCAGTATCAAACCCGCAGCCACATCAACTTTGATGACGGTACGATAACCGTCGAGACCATTGCCGGGACAGATCCCGCTGGACACCTGCGTCGAGCGATTATCAAGACATTGCTGATGGGCGATGATCCGGGTTCTATCGACCTCTATTCCGATGTCGACGACATTAAGATTTCCAAAGAGCCATTCCTGTACGGACAGGTGGTTGATAATACCGGCCAGCCCATTCGTTGGGAGGGGCGAGCCACCAACTTTGCCAACTACCTGCTGCAAACACGGCTTAAAAGCCGCAGCAATGGCCTGCGTATCATCTATAGCGTGACGATCAATCTGGTGCCGAACCACCTTGATAAGCGCGCGCATAAATACGTCGGTATGGTGCGTCAGGCTTCACGTAAGTATGGCGTCGACGAGTCGCTGATTCTGGCTATCATGCAAACCGAATCCTCATTTAACCCGTATGCGGTGAGCCATGCCGATGCGCTGGGACTGATGCAGGTGGTACAGCACAGCGCAGGGAAAGATGTATTCCGCTCGCAGGGGCGCTCAGGCACGCCGAGCCGTAGCTTCTTGTTTGATCCGGCCAGTAACATTGATACCGGTACGGCCTATCTGGCAATGCTCAACAATGTCTATTTGGGCGGTATCGATAATCCGACCTCACGTCGCTATGCGGTAATCACCGCGTATAACGGCGGTGCGGGCAGCGTGCTACGCGTGTTCTCGAACGATAAAATTCAGGCCGCAAATATCATTAACAGCATGTCTCCAGGTGACGTTTATCAAACGCTGACCACCCGACATCCCTCTGCTGAATCACGCCGATACCTTTACAAGGTCAATTCCGCACAAAAATCATATCGACGCCACTAATGTATCCCTCTTCAGCCCCCTAAAACGGGGGCCTGAAGCACCAAAAATGTTAACTCCATCACTCTTTTGCTTTGCAATCAGAAATTGTTTGCAAATATTTGTCACAGGTAACAAAAAAAGAGTGCCTCTCATTGATAGAATCACATCATATAGCCACGGCAAATGTGCCTTTTAAAACATTCATCCGCATTACGGTGTGAGGAAATTAACATGAATCTTAAGCTGCAGCTGAAAGTTCTCTCGTTTCTGCAGTTCTGCTTATGGGGTAGTTGGCTCACTACCCTCGGCTCCTATATGTTTGTCACCCTTAAATTCGATGGTGCATCCATTGGCGCGGTGTATAGCTCGCTGGGGATCGCCGCCGTGCTTATGCCAACGCTGTTAGGGATCGTGGCCGATAAATGGATCAGTGCGAAGTGGGTTTACGCCCTTTGCCACCTGGTCGGCGCAGGAACGCTGTTTGCCGCAGCCGAAGTCACCACGCCAGGGGCCATGTTCTTTGTGATCTTGCTTAACTCCCTGGCCTATATGCCAACACTGGGGCTAATCAACACCATTTCCTACTATCGCCTGCAATCTGCCGGGATGGATATCGTTACCGACTTCCCGCCAATTCGTATCTGGGGCACCATCGGCTTTATTCTGGCGATGTGGGCCGTGAGCTTCTCCGGCTTTGAACTGAGCCATATGCAGCTGTACATCGGTGCGACATTGTCCCTGGTACTGGTACTGTTCACCCTGACGCTGCCGCATATTCCGGTTGCCAATCAGCAGAAAAACCAGAGCTGGACATCAATGCTCGGTCTGGATGCTTTCGCGCTGTTTAAAAACAAGCGTATGGCGATTTTCTTCATCTTCTCAATGATGCTGGGCGCAGAGCTGCAGATTACCAATATGTTTGGTAACACCTTCCTGCACAGCTTCGATAACAACCCACTGTTCTCCGGTAGCTTTATCGTGGAACACGCATCGGTGATGATGTCGATTTCACAGATTTCCGAGACGCTGTTTATCCTGACCATCCCGTTCTTCTTAAGCCGTTACGGTATTAAGAACGTGATGCTTATCAGTATTGTGGCGTGGATGCTGCGCTTCGGCCTGTTTGCCTACGGCGATCCAACGCCGTTCGGTACCGTGCTGCTGGTTCTGTCGATGATTGTTTACGGCTGCGCCTTCGACTTCTTCAACATCTCTGGTTCTGTGTTCGTGGAGAAAGAAGTACGCCCTGAAATCCGCGCCAGCGCACAGGGTATGTTCCTGATGATGACCAACGGCTTCGGTTGTATTCTGGGCGGACTGGTGAGCGGTAAAGTCGTTGAACACTATACGCTGAACGGTATTACCGACTGGCAGACCGTGTGGTTGATCTTCGCAGGTTACTCGCTGGTTCTGGCTTTTGCCTTCGTTGCGCTGTTTAAATACAAACACGTACGCGTTCCAGCAGGCACACAGACTATCGCGCACTAACGTTTACGCAGAGAAAAGCGGGTTACCAAAAGGTAACCCGCTTTTTTTGCGCTTACTTCACCACATATCCATACAGACGCTTAATACCGTCTGCATCCGTTTCACTGTAAACACCTTGCAGCTCCGGCGAGAAGCCTGGCAGCAGGTTTACGCCCTCTTCCAGCGCCAGAAAATATTGCTGTACCGCCCCACCCCATACTTCGCCCGGTACCACGCACAGCACGCCCGGAGGATAAGGCAGCGCACCTTCCGCCGCAATGCGGCCAGCTGCTTCACTAATCCGCACCAGTTCAACATCACCACGGATAAAAGCGCTGTTCGCATCCTGTGGGTTCATCGCCACGGCAGGTAAACTTTCCTGACGGAACATCGCTTTTTGCAGATCTTTCACATCAAAGCTGACGTACAGTGAGTGCATCTCCTGGCACAGTTCACGCAGGGTGTAATCCCGATAGCGTACCGGATACTTATTGAAGATGGTTGGCAGCACATCTGCCAGCGGCGTATCGTCTTCAATATGCTGCTCAAACTGCGCCAGCATCGCCACCAGTTGCTCCAGTTTCTCTGCGCTTTCTGCCGGGGTCAGCAGGAACAGAATCGAGTTAAGGTCGCATTTCTCCGGCACGATGCCGTTTTCACGCAGGTAATGCGCCAGAATCGTCGCCGGAATACCAAACTCGGTATATTGCCCGGTTTGTGCGTCAATGCCCGGAGTGGTTAACAGCAGTTTGCAAGGGTCAACGAAATACTGGTCGCGCGCGTAGCCGGAAAAACCATGCCATTTAGCACCTGGTTCGAAGCTAAAGAAGCGACGCTCGCTGGCAATCACCTGCGTCGGATAGCTTTCCCACGGTTTGCCATCGACTACCGGGGGAACAAACGGCTGAATCATCTTACAGCGGGTAATAATCGCTTTACGGGCCTCAATGCCCAGCGTCACACACTCCGCCCACAGCCGACGACCGCTCTCGCCTTCATGGATTTTGGCGTTAACGTCCAGCGCCGCAAACAGCGGGTAAAACGGACTGGTAGAAGCATGCAGCATAAATGCATTATTCAGACGCTTATGCGGGCAGAACCGCGCCTGACCGCGAATATGGTTATCCTTTTTGTGGATCTGCGAGGTTTGCGAGAATCCGGCCTGCTGTTTGTGTACCGACTGGGTGACAAAGATCCCCGGATCGTTAGCATCGAGATCCAACAGCAGCGGTGACCCATCGGCCATCATCGGAATAAATTGTTCGTAGCCGACCCATGCTGAGTCAAACAGGATGTAATCACACAGATGACCGATCTTGTCGATCACCTGCCGGGCATTGTAGATCGTACCGTCATAAGTGCCGAGCTGAATGATCGCCAGACGGAACGGGCGCGGTTGTTCTGCCTTTTGCGGCGCAATATCACGAAGTTGCTGGCGCAGATACTCCTCATCAAAGCAGTGCTCGTCAATGCCGCCAATAAAGCCAAACGGATTACGCGCCGCTTCCAGATACACCGGCGTCGCACCCGCCTGGATCAGCGCACCGTGGTGGTTCGACTTATGGTTATTACGGTCAAATAGCACCAGATCGCCGCGCGTCAGCAGCGCATTGGTTACTACTTTATTGGCCGCAGAGGTCCCGTTCAGCACAAAGTAGGTTTTATCCGCGTGGAAAACTTTCGCGGCAAATTTCTGCGCATGTTTCGCCGAGCCTTCATGAATCAGCAGATCGCCAAGCTTAACGTCGGCGTTGCACATATCCGCGCGAAACAGATTCTCGCCAAAGAACTCGTAGAAATGGCGCCCCGCGGGATGCTTTTTAAAGAACTCACCGTGTTGATGTCCTGGGCAGGCAAATGTGCTGTTCCCCATCTCGACATACTGAGTCAACGTGTCATAGAACGGCGGCAGCAAATCTTCTTCATACTGACAGGCAGCAGACTCCAGCTCCAGCCAGTCCTGCGCCTGACCGCGAATGACCGCATTCACGCCCGCCGGCAGATCAACATCCGACTCTGCGAACAGAAACACGGGTATATGAAAACCGGTGCGTTTCAGCAAAGCAAGGATCCCGCTGCGGCTATCCGCAACGGTAATGACGACTGCCGCAACGTCAGTAAAATCAGTACTGTCCAGCGACACCACCTGACGATGGCTGGACAGACGAGAAACCAGTTCTCCACTGGCGGCAATTTTCATTGATTTCATAAGCGCAATAACCCGTTTCGGGAAAATCAAAAGTCCCGGACAAAGCCACATTGCTTTGCCCACGAAATGACAGGTCAAACTGGTTACCAGCCCCGACCGCCAGACATCAGTAAAAGCAGATAGCCTCTGATTTTACTGTTATCCTGCAGTGAGCGTGCGCTGCCCTCACCGCATGGTGGGAGCGTAAAGATAAGTCGCAGGAAGGGGCAAACGTCGCGCAAAAAGGCGATGTTGAAGGCGATGTAGGGGGAGTAATATCATCCCAGGCAGCCCCATTCAGACAGGAGAAAATTCGCGCAATCATGGCACCTTTCACTTTCAGGCGCAAGATAAAATCCGGAGCCTGAACCTCACAGATAAACAAGCATTTCGCCTGTCAATCGCGGCATAATAATGCAATCTGAAAACATATTTTACCCAGAGAATTGCCTTTAGCATCAAGACGATAATGGGTATGCAGGAGCAAACGTGGTAATTGGACCCTTTATTAATGCTGGCGCCATTTTATTTGGTGGTGTTCTCGGCGCACTACTCAGCCAGCATTTACCGGAACGCATTCGTGCCTCCATGACCTCCATATTCGGACTGTGCTCTTTGGGAATTGGTATTTTGCTGGTTATCAAGTGCGCTAACCTACCGGTGATGGTCCTGGCTACGTTAGTCGGTGCATTAATTGGCGAGTTCTGTTATCTGGAAAAAGGGATCAATACCGCGGTTGCCAAAGCGCAGCAGCTTTTCACCCGGTCGGATGCCAACACCACACACGAATCCTTCATCCAGAGCTATGTGGCCATCATCGTGCTATTTTGCGCCAGTGGTACCGGGATCTTCGGGGCGATACATGAAGGGATGACCGGCGACCCGAATATTTTAATCGCGAAGTCGTTTCTTGATTTCTTCACGGCCATCATTTTTGCCTGTTCATTAGGTATCGCGGTATCGGCAATTTGTGTACCAATGCTGGCAATCCAGCTAACGCTTGCCACCTGCGCAGCACTTATTTTGCCCCTGACGACGCCAGCCATGATGGCCGATTTCAGCGCCGTAGGTGGACTGCTGTTGTTGGCAACCGGTTTACGTATTTGTGGAATCAAAATGTTTGCGGTTGTGAATATGCTTCCTGCCCTTCTGCTGGCAATGCCGCTTTCCGCCGCGTGGACGGCATTTTTTGCCTGAGAATGCGTGCAATAGCAACAATGTGGTGATAGATTGTGCAGTCTGCGTTGATTTGAAGAAATTTCGTTGACGAAACGAAGCGAATCGGTTTTAATGCGCCTCGTTGCCCGGATAGCTCAGTCGGTAGAGCAGGGGATTGAAAATCCCCGTGTCCTTGGTTCGATTCCGAGTCCGGGCACCAAATTCATATCAACGGACCTCCACGGAGGTCCGTTTTTGCATTCTGAACCCGCGAAAATCAACACATCCACAATACGTTAACTCCACCCAACTCAATCAAATTCAACCCGCTTCAAGTCCCTTGCGAGGGTACAACTGAGGGTATAGTCTGATTCGATAAAATTTATACCCCTTTTACTATCAGGAGACCCCACCAATGGCGCTCACTGACGCTAAAATCCGGGCAGCTAAACCGGATGAAAAACCTTATAAACTTGCTGACAGCGGCAACATGTTTTTGCTCGTTCACCCTAACGGCTCGCGTTACTGGCGACTCCGCTATCGGTTTCTGGGCAAAGAGAAAACGCTCGCTCTGGGCGTCTATCCTGAAGTCTCATTATCAGAAGCAAGGGAAAAGCGCGATGCGGCAAGGAAACAGATAACGGAGGGAATTGATCCGTGCGAACAGAAACGAGTAAAGAAAGCAGTACAGGAGGCCAGCAATACGTTCGAGCTTGTTGCACGTCAGTGGCACAAGAGCAACAAAAAATGGTCCGAAGCTCACAGCGAGAAGGTGCTCAAAAGTCTTGAGAGTCATGTATTTCCTCTTATCGGCTCACGTGATATTACCACCCTCAGAACTCCCGATTTACTTGTCCCCGTTAAAACAGCCGAATCCAAAGAGATATATGAGATTGCAGCCCGCCTTCAGCAGCGTATCACTGCCATCATGCGCTATGCTGCCCAGTCCGGCATTATCAGCTATAACCCTGCCGTGGATATGGCTGGTGCTTTAACGACGGTGAAGCGCCAGCATCGCCCTGCCCTCGCCTTAAATCGCATTTCAGAGCTGCTTGAACGACTGGACAACTACAGAGGACAACCTCTCACCCGGCTGGCAACCAAACTTACCCTGCTTATCTTCATACGTTCCAGTGAACTACGCTTTGCTAGGTGGTCTGAGATCGACTTCAAGAAAGCCATGTGGACCATTCCTCCCGAGCGGAAACCTATTGAAGGGGTCAAGTACTCGCATCGAGGCTCTAAAATGCGTACAGAGCATCTGGTCCCGCTATCAACTCAGGCACTGGATATTCTCAAACAAATCCAAGCCATCAGCAGGGAATATGAACTGATTTTCACTGGCGATCACAATCCATGGAAACCCATGAGTGAAAATACAGTGAATAACGCACTACGTCTTATGGGCTACGATACAAAGGTCGATGTCTGTGGTCACGGCTTCCGGGCAATGGCCTGTAGTTCGTTGATTGAGTCAGGATTATGGTCGAGAGATGCTGTGGAGCGCCAGATGAGCCATCAGGAACGTAATGGCGTACGTGCGGCCTACATTCATAAAGCTGAGTTCTTAGATGAACGCAAATTGATGCTGCAATGGTGGGCAGATTTTCTCGATGCGAATAGTGAAAATCCGGTCTCACCTTTCGATTACGCCAGACAACAATTATAATCTATTCTCCCGGCAGAAATGCCGGGAGAATGTTTACTTATTCTTTCCCTGTATACATTTATTCACAGAGGGGGTGATGGCAAGCTGCCGCCTGTCCTTGTGATGAACTATTTTACGTAGGTACAGGTGATTACCTATACTACCCGCTTTAAAGCATGTCACAGCAATTAACGATAAAATAAGACACGAAATAACGGGGTGTCACTATGAGTTTTTTAACGGATGAAGAAATTAATGCACTGACAATAAAACGAATGATTTTTCATGTCGTTGGTGGGGAACTGGAGATCCCAGTGCTGCTCAGCGAAATATCACCACCTGAACACGTCGATTTTTTTCTGGAACGGATTAAGTCTGCATTAAGCGGTAACATGTTCCGGTTTACGGAATTGTCCAATACCGAGCGTATTCTGCGGCTCATAAGGAACAATGCCGATACCGACGCTAGTTGCTTCACCGAACAGTCCACCTTTCTGGCAAACGATTTTCAGTCTCATCACCACACAAAAAATGCCAGCATGGGGGTATTTTTTCTTTTTGAGCTTCACACCCTCAATGATGAAAAACTGTTTGCCCTCATTAAATATGATAACGAGGACGTGGTACGTTACGTGCTGGATGCGGAGGGAGACGAGTTTCAGGTTCCCAGACTCGAACGTTTCCGCGAAAGCTTCGTCAAGAAAGCTGAAGCCATGCAGAAAATTGCTCTGGTCCGCCTGACGGCAGATGCTCAGGGTGGGCGGGTTGTCGTTCGGGATCGCAGCAAACGAACCAATATCTCCGTTTATTTTGAGCGTTTTTTACAGGTACAGCGCGTCAACAGTACAACCGATCTCAGCGACAAACTGGTTGCCGCACTCAAGGATGTCTTCAAAAAGCATCGAGACCTGTTACCGGACGACATCAGACGCAGCGGTGTTAACAAGATTTATGAAACGTTACATCACGGGGCGCAGGATTTTAACACCGATGAACCCCTTTCCCTGCTTAACCAGATTTTTGGACCAATGGAAGAAGATCATCCGCTGGTCAAATCCTTTACCCGTAAAATAAAAGACCTGGGAATTTCAGGTGAATCTTTCCGGATCACCCCTGAGAACATTCCTAAGCCACGGAAAAGAAAACTGGTAACTCTGGAAGATGTTATTGTTATCTACGATGAGGATAATGCACCGGATATCCAAACGATGGAAGACGGGCGAAAACGTATAGTGATAGTGACTGCAGGGCTGGTGACAGATGACATCGATACTGGAAAAAATCGGTAAGGCAATTGACTGCTCACGCCGCACATCTGATCTGGTGATCACTGAAGATCAGCAAACCACCACCCGGAAATTGTTCATTTCTGGAACCATGGATAATGACACCCTTCAGTTATGGGGGGAAGTAATGGATACCGATGCCGAAAATCTCAGGATCACCTTTGTTGATGATAGTCGAGATGATATCCACCCCGCACAAGGTATCCCCGGTCAGAAGCACTTTATCACCATCATCAGCGATGAACTCCCCGGAATTTTGCGCCTCTTCACCTTGGAAGGTTGGCGTTCGTTTTTACTCCAGGATCCCAGGCTCTGTCAGTATCACCGCATCTACGCCCTGTTTATCAACGAAGCATTTGAAACACAACAATGGAAGGTCGCGCCGTGGAAAAAAATGCTCCCGGATGAGAGTGAAAGCGACGTCCCAACTCAGACGGCCTCCGTCACAAAAAGCATTATCCGTTGTTTTTCAACTGACTTTCTTCCCCCAGATACCATTGCACCTTGGATCCTGATATCCGGCGATACAGTGATCGACGAATCAATGAGACTCTGGGAGTCACTCGCTTGTCGGGAGTTGTTGAAATGTTTCGTCAATGAGCTTTTTGCTGCCGAAATAAAAAAGGTCGGACTGTCAGGAAAACCGCCGCGGAAAATCCCTTTCGGGGAAGAACATGCGGCTCTGCCCGCCTTTGACGTCATTCAGGAAACAGCAAAATGGATTTTTCTGGAAGGAAACGAAACCGAGCTTAAACATACCTTTTTGTCCAGTGAACTGGCCAGAGAATGGCCTGAGGGCGTTACGTTTTGTGAAGGCATTGTGTATCGACTCTCCCCGGCACTGGAGTCAGCCCGACTTCTCTACAAGGCCCATATCCGGACAGGGGGAAAAGACACCCTGAAATCGCTGGGCGATTTGCGAAAAAGTCTGACAGAGGACACACAAAAAATTCTGCAGCAGTCGCGTGACCTGTCTTCCACGTTGTGGAAAGATATGGCCCTGGTTATCAGCACTCTGATCCTTCGCTACAGTCTGGAGGCCCTAAAGGCAAGTGGTCCGCAAAAAGTGTATGCTCTGGCATTTTGTGCACTGGCCCTGTATATCGCCATCTCATACGGGATGTCGGTCTATATCAACCGGAATGCCCTTTCACTGCTGGAACAAAACAGAATAACCTGGAGAAGTAAGTTATATGGTTTTCTGGATGAACAAGATTATCAGGAGCTTGCGGGTCTTCCCATTAATACCGCAATGTGGTCATATCGCCGGGTTGAGCGAATAACGTCGGCCATTATGCTCGTACTGGTTACGCTATTACTCACGGCAGCAGCAAGTGAATTCTGGTCGCTAAGTATGATCATGCATTCTGGATACACTTGGGTTATGAGTGCGCTGCAGTTTCTGACATCCACGGCCCTGCGAGGCCCGAACGATTTCCAGTGTGTCCTTCAAGGCTGAAATGAAACAATCAGAGATCATAGCAGGCTCTGGTAATGAGCAACTCTCATGGTTATCTGCTTTCAGGTAACTAAACAGAAATTCATTTTGCCCTGTCGGTCATCTCGCAACTGCTTTCCCCATCGCGTCATGGTAGAAAGAACCACCCCCATAGCACTGTCCGCAGTTGCAATGGTGTAGTTCTACTCAAGGACCATTTGTGCGGATTCGTATTTAAATTCAGCACTGAAATTTCTTTTTTTTCATTGGGATGCCTGTATTGTTCTGAGATGAGCGTATCACCTTTGTTCAGGTGGTAAAATTCTGTAAACCACTACAGTTATCGCTGAAGCTAATCCTGAGTAAAACGGTGGATCAATATTAGAATGTAGGTGGAGATGTAAGTGGATCACTTTTCACCCGTCGTTGACATCCTAGCCCTGTACTAAAAAGTCTTCCAATTTAATCGTGCGCGGAATCGATTCATAAAATGATTTTAACAAACATTGATGGATGAACAAAACCACATTGTATATTCCGTTAGAAAAAATTCACTACACCCTTTTTTAGATTCATAGATACTTGCATCAGATCACGGACATATAATCAAGAAGGTGATAGTAAATGAAAATTTCATGCATATTAAATTAACCCCCCCCCCCTATCTCCCAAAAGTATATTTCAAGGTTTCCATTAACATTCCCGCCTGCCACTTTACGTACACTCATACACAAAACACTGCAACTAATAAACAACTACATTAAGGTATCAAATACAGATTACATCGGCGAAAACAAGAACTGTAACCCTACCTACATCACAAGCAAAGACGGCAGCATACTTGTGATTTATCGGCATTTCTGGCATGATCTTTAGTGTGTTTAATACAGATTAATCAGTTGAATCAACATCCTAATTGTACACACTGGAAAAATGTCAGACGTTGAGATACATTCACGGAATGTATGTTTTATGTGGAAATATCCTCCCATGTTTCATGGTAAGGCCTACGAATTCGAAAATGTCGATTATTTTTAAAAAAGATGTGTTTCAGCAGCAAGGCCAACATAAAGTGATACGAAAACACAAAATTGCATAAGCTGTCAGTGCGGGATACCTACGAACACATAATAACGCATTGCAATTAATTTATTGCTTATTATTTAAATACTCTTTGAATAGCTCTTTTGACATCTTATAACTAATACAATAATCAGTAATGTCGGACAAAATCATTACTAATTCTAAATTTTTAGTTGATACAGCTTGCTTGTCGTTACTTAATTATTTTTAAGGAAAAAGATTGTGAATACATTTAACCGAACTACCACATGCATCGTGATTTCCGCAGCATTGTTACTTGGAGGCTGTGCCAATACAGGAAGCTCTCTCCTGTCTGGGACAAAGCCGGATCCTCGCCTTACCACCACAGAACAATCACAGTTCTTTAGCGCTTCTGGTGCACAAGGTTGTGGCGTAGGCGCCGTATCCGGCGCAGCTCTCGGCGCGTTAGTAGGGGCGTTAGCAGGTGACTCGAAGAAAGCGCTTGCCGGCGCTGCAATTGGTGGCGCAGCTGGCTGTGCTGCAGGTATGACCGCTAACTACTATCTTGATGGCCTGAAAAAAGATTATGCCTCTACAGCCGATCGTCTGCAGGCTATGGATAATGACATCAGCAAAGATACCGCAGCGGTTGAAAAATCGACGCTGGCGATGAAACAAGTTATTAGCGAAAACCAGGCCACCTTAACCAAAATCAGCATCCAAAAAGATAAAGCTGGATTTGATAAAGTCGGTGCGAAAACCCAGCTGGCGCAAATTGATGCCAACATCAGCAAGATGAAAGAGACCATGAAAGGCATGAAGGATAAAGAATCTGCCTATAAGGTCGCTTTACAAGGTCAAACGACCACCACAAGTGCAGAGAAAAGCAAGCTGGCAAATTTGAACAAAGAATATGCCAATCTCAATAGCAAGATTGCTGCTCTGGAACAAGAAACCAACGAGCTGTATGAACAGCGCCAGGCGATCTCCCTTGGTTAACCCTTTCGGCCGATAGCATTATCGGCCGGTTTAAGACTGCTTAAAGCAGCGTTATTCGACGCTAATGATGGATTATTTGATGAGAAAATACGCACTTCTTGCCGCCCTTGTCCTTACGGGTTGTACTACGTCCCCCCAGGACTGTGATTTACACGCACAAGATCCAAGCTTTATTACCAAACTGAGCTGCGCCACGTCGGGTGGTTATCGTCAGCAGGTTGATCAAAAAGAACAGCAGGTTCGTCTGAGCCAATATCAAAATGAATCGGCCAGGCAACAGCAGGATTATACCCAAAACAGACAGCAGACCTTAAATCAAAAGCTGGCAGATGAACAAGCAAGGCTAAATGCCGTGCGTTCGGATCTGTCGCAGACTCTCGCAAAACTGAAATCAAGCAAGATTCAAAGCCGCGAACGCCAGCAGGAAATTGCCAAATTGCAGGAGCTGCAGCGCCAGTCACAAACGGCAACGAGCGCCAGCGAAATTTCAGCGATTGAGAAAAAGGTCGCCGAAGCCAAGCACAAAATTAAAGTTCTCGAAGAAGCAAATACGCTCCGCTAAAAGCGCAGAAAACGTTCCGGCTGTCTGAGATGCGATGATACACATCTCATGCATATCACCCACAACAATAATGATTTGCTTATGCAACGATTAACAACTGCCGCGCCGATTGATGAAGCAACGCTGACAACCTATGAAGAGACGGTCGGTATCATACATCGTCATCTTCCTCCTTCACTGGCGCTGCTGTATGCCACCGCGCGTCGCAATGCTGAAGGACGCCTGGAGTGGTGGACAACACGTCAGGGGCTGGCTAAACCTTTTTCCGCACTGAATGACGCCGAACGGCTGACTGTTGAGAATAAACGTCAGCAATATCAGGACATTCTGGCGGGGTTAATCAGCCAGCTGGCCGCGCGCGGCGAAGATAAGTCAGCACATGCGTTGCAAACGCTGCTCACCCAATCACACCACCTCGACGGCTATAGCGTCGGCGGCGAACCGGTGTTGGTCAATTGGGCCACAGCCAGCACAGCGGCCCCCCTCCATACAGTAGTGGTTATCCCCTGGTGGCGCGGTTTTCTTCCTTGGCTGGCATTATTGCTACTGCTGCTCCTGCTCGTCGGTGTCTGGTGGTGGTTTACACATCGCCCGGCCGTGAAGCTCCCCGTTGTTACACCAACCCATACCGAATTAACTGACACCAATCCCAGCGTGAAGCTTGAGAAACGTCAGGATTTTGGCCGGATAAAAATCAATCTGCAGTGGAAGCAGGGGGACCACAAAGAGCCTGTCGATCTCGATATTGCCGCCTTTGTGCGCTTAAAAAACGGTGAAATCAGCGGCGCTGAGGCGCTGAGTCATTTGCCCGGCAACTATGACCAGCCACCGTATCTGCTGCTGCAGGAAGATCTGCGTGAAGGCAATGACGTGGATGGCGAATGGCTTTTCGTCAACGGCAGCCACTGGCAGGACATTGATGAGGTGTTGATTTATAGCTTCATTTACGCTGGCACCGATAACTGGCAAGGGACAAACGCCTCCGTCACCCTCTATGTCCCCGAACAGCAGCCGATTACATCCATGCTCACGGATAGCGACCAGCGTAATAATGTCGCCGCCATCGCCAGGCTCAAAAATGTCGATGGCAATATTCAGGTTGAACGCCTTGACCGTTTCTTCCCCGACCGCGAGTCGATGGATAAGCACTATGGCTGGGGTTTCAAATGGACGCCCGGCGCGACCAAAAATTAGCCTGTACCACTGTGGCTTTAGTCAAATTACAGCCTTTAAGGGTTAGATAATGCGAAATTCGATTCAGGGACCACTACTTCGTACCGGAAATAACTCTTCATTCAAGGCGCTGGGTGAAACGGGCTATCCTGTTTTCAAGATGGCCTTCCAGCTACGCGAAGCCATCTATCGTCTTGATGCAGGGCGCGATCTGGCCCGTCATCTAGCTATCCCGCAAAACGATCAGGGCGGTGACAGAACCGACTGGTACAGCAGTTTTCCCGGCGATGTTATCCCGTGGAGCGGCGCAAGCGAAGCGGAGCGAGAATCGGCGCGCCAGCAATTTAATGCGTTTCAAATGGCAGTGCAGTCACTAAGCGAACAGCTGCTCAACGCGGAGCAAAGCGGAACCGGCGGCGATCGTCGGGTCTTTGCCCAGTTGCTTAAATCTGTGACCCATTTCCCCGATTATGAGTTTGTCTATCTCGTTAATGGAACGCTGGTGATCACCTTTTGGGGGTTTGTCCACCCGGAAGGGGAACAACGTCACCCGATGCATTGGCTGAGTTCATCGTCCGTTCCCGCCGCCGCCCTCGCGGCCGTTCCGCCGCAGGCCAGCGCCACGGAAAAAACCGTCGAACCCGCTCCCGCGCCCTTTGTTGATATTCGAACGCGCCGCTGGCGCTGGCGTTGGTTGCTATGGCTACTTTTGGCGTTACTGCTGCTAGCGCTGCTGTTAGGGCTGCTCCGCGGCTGCGCTCCTTCTCTTTCCCTGCCGGGCCTCCCTGGTCTTTCTGCGGATAAAACCACGGTCACCGCTGAACCTGTGGCTACGCACCCGGCCGCCAGCACCCATGACGTGGCGATCAGGGGGTCAGAAACCGCCGTTGGCGCTCGCGCCGTACCCGGCATTGTGGAAGGGTCAACCGCGGACGCGCATCCTGCGCTGGATTCAACGGTGCCCGCGATGCCTGCCGACACATCTGACAGAGCGGTAGACGGCGATGCGCCGCCGCCGGCTAACGCAAATGAAGCCAGCGTAGAACCGCCACTGCCGCCCGGCGTACAGGATACCCACGACGAGCAGACGCCTCCGGGCGTGACTCCGGTAACCGCCCCGCCGCTCGTTGCGCCGCAGGGCGAACCGTTAACCCTCCCGGCCACGCTGCCGGACGGCCCGGCGAAGTTTCTTAACGGCGAATGGCGCGTGAATGGCGGTATTCAGGACAAGCACACCGGACGCCCGCTCCAGCTGCAATATAATTTTGACCAGGGCAACGGCACCGTCAGCGTCCGCCAGTCCAGCGGCGTAACGTGCCGTGGCCCAGCCAACGGTAACGTGCAGCAGGGGGCGCTCAACATTACCAACCCTGAGCAAATGACCTGCAGCGATGGCTCAAACTTTATTGTGCCGACCATCGAGTGCAAATCACCTTCCGCGGGTCATGCCGATTGTATTGGCAGCAACGATGGGGAAAAAACCTTCCCGATTCGTATGCTTCAACCTAATTCCTGAACAGGGACGAGATAACTATGTTGCCCGAGATTGTATCTTTTGATCGTCAAGTAACCCTGGTAGGCGACTCCGGGATCCAGTTTATGGATTTTGGTTTGTCTCCAGGACGTTTGCCCGCCGGTGAATTTGTTAAATTAGCCAATGGCGTATTGACCCGTTTAATCTACAACGAACAGCGTGATTACTATTTTTATCAGCCCAGCCCGGCAAATATCGAGAAGGCTAAAAGCCAGTACGATATTCCCGTTGAGCAGAGTCTTAAGCTGTTTGACGGGACATGGTTGCCGCTTCCCCTACTCCGTTTTAGCCCGCCTGACGTCTATCAGGAAGGGCCGCTAAACTGGGCGCGTTTTCGTATCGTCAAGCTGGACAAGCCTGATATGGATGGGCATAGCCATCGAATGACGTTGGCTATCGATACTCGCGTAATGGCCAAACAGCAGGCCGCCGCCGACCTCAGCCCGAACCAGGAAGATGTCAATGCCGGGGCAACCTTTGCGGTGGCGACAGCCACCTATGCCCTTAACTGGTATCTCACGCAAGAGTGGATTGTCGACTGGCTGAAAGAGGTATTTAAAGAGGCGAGCAAAGGCCGGGATATCGACGAACGCGAGCAGGAGCTTAACCAGCAGTATCCGCTGGCGCACTACCTTAACCTTCTTTCACTGATGGCGATTCCCGTCGAAGGTTTGCAAAGTCAGACCGCCCCCATCATTGAATTGCCGCATTTCAGGGTCATCGCCAATCGGGAAACTAACGCTATCAAGCCTATTCCCGTTGATTTGATCCTCGATGTCGGTAACTCACGCACCTGCGGTATTCTCATTGAAGATCATGGGCAATCAGGTTCAGGTATGCAGCACAACTATGTGCTCAAATTGCGCGATCTTAGCGCGCCGGAACATGTTTATACCGAACCCTTTGAAAGCCGGGTCGAATTTTCACAGGCCTTCTTCGGCAAAGATCACTGCTCGGTGCGTAGCGGCCGCCACGATGCCTTCCAGTGGCCGACGATCGCTCGTATCGGCGGAGAAGCGGGTCGTTTAGCGGCGCGCCGAAAAGGCAGCGAAGGTTCAACCGGCCTCTCCAGCCCTAAACGTTATCTTTGGGATGAAAAATATTACGGTCAGGGCTGGCGATTTAACGGTAGCTACGTGCAGGACAGTAATCCACTCGCCACCGCTGCGCCGTTCGCGAATCTGATCGATGAACGGGGCGAGGCGTTACACACCATCGAAGATGAGATGGATCGCATCCCGGTCTTTACGCCACGCTATTCTCGCAGTTCTCTGATGACCTTTATGCTCGCGGAAGTATTAACCCAGGCGATTAGTCAGATTAATAGCCCGGAACAGCGCATACGTCAGGGACACGCAGGTATTCCGCGTCAGCTACGCCATATTATTCTGACCGTGCCGCCCGGTATGCCGATGGCTGAACGTTGCGTACTGGATGACCGTATGCGTCAGGCGGTCGGTTTAGTCTGGAAAGCGCTACGCTGGCACAACGGCGAAAACGATCCTTATGAGGATGAGCAAGAAGATCATAGTCAGACAAACATTAAAATTCCGCTGCCAAAAATCAGGGTCGAGTGGGATGAAGCGTCCTGCGCGCAGTTGGTTTATCTCTACACCGAGATAAACCAAAACTTTGCCGGTCACCCGGAGTCGTTTTTCGACGCCCTTAGCCGACCCGACAGCACGCAACGTGAAAGAATATCCATCGCATCTATCGATATCGGCGGCGGCACCACCGATCTGGTCATCACCGATTATCATCTCGATCGCAATGGTCATAGTGGGGGCGGCGCTAACGTCCATATCATCCCGCAGCAGCGTTTTCGCGACAGTTTTAAAATTGCCGGCGACGATATTCTGCTAGATGTCATCCAGTCCTATGTGCTTCCAGCCTTTGAGCAGGCGCTGCGTGAAACGGGGGTCATATCCGTTGAGACGCTGATGTCTCAACTGTGCGGCTCGCAAAATATTAGCGCGGCGGAATCCGTGCTGCGCCAGCAGCTCACCCTGCAACTCTTCGTTCCCCTCGCGTTGCACATTCTGGGTAAATACGAGCAATTCGATCCGCTGGACGAGCAAACGCATATCGTGATTAACCAACGTGTCGGCGATCTACTGCCGGTAGGTTCTCTGCGTGATGAAGTCGAGGGCTTTGTTCGCCGCGAAGTACAAAAAGCTGGTGGCCCGACCGATTTCAAACTGGCTGAGGTAATGCTCACTCTGCCGCTCGCCAGAGTGCATAACGATTTGTGCTCGGGTAAGTTCAACATTGATAAAGTGCTAACCGCGCTGTGCGAAGTGCTGAGCTATTATCATTGCGACCTGCTACTGCTGACGGGCCGCCCTTCGCAGCTGCCGGGCATTCAGGCAATTATCCGTCGCAACCTGCCATTGCCGCCGGGGCGTATTTTACCGCTGCACGGTTATCAGACCGGCACCTGGTATCCGTTCCATAAAAATGGCCATATCGACGATCCGAAGAGCACCGCCTCCGTTGGCGCGATGCTCACACAGCTGTGCGCAAATCACAGCATTCCTAACTTCCATTTCCGTACCTCGGCGCTGAAGCCTTACTCAACGATTCGCCATATTGGCACCATTGATATGGATAACCTGATTCGCAGTGCCGATATCGTTTATCGCCATATCGAATCGGAGAACGGGCAGATAAAACTGCCGACATTCACCGACGAAAATGGCGAGAACACCACGCAAAGTATCATCATGCGTGGCGATTTGCGGCTGGGTTATCGTCAACTGGATGCCGAACGTTGGGCCGCCGCACCGCTTTATACCTTACGTTTTAGCGAAGAAGGCCGTAAGAAGTTTTCCGCCGCCTTCTCCGTGGATAACGGTTCACCGTACCTGAAAGTGAGACTGGCTATCGACAAAGGCAAACGGGCGCGCCAACTGGGCTTAATCAGCGATCGGCTGATGATTGCGGATATCACCAGCAACACCGATAAGTCATTCAGCAAGCGTGATGTAGATCTGGAACTCAATACTATGCCCGATACGGGGCTCATTGATAGCCGACACTGGCTCGATAGCGGGAGTGTTAAAAAATAATGAATAGCGATCAAAAATCTCTCACTCAGGGTTGGGCAGCTATCGCTCAGGGCTGTCAGGACGCACTTGGCTGGGTTGATGCAGTGCGTTCCGATTCACGTCGCCTCGACAACGAGGCGGATAAACTCAACCTTAGCTTGCTCCGCACGCGTAACCAGGCCAATAGCCTGACGTTGGTCGCCAGAACGCCAATGACCGTCGGTTTTTTTGGCATTTCTCAGGCCGGGAAATCCTATCTCATCTCCGCGCTGGCAGCGGGCAGCAATGGTTCACTGGAAGCCCTTTATGGCGAACGGCGCGTCGACTTTATCAAAGAAGTGAATCCCGTCGGCGGCGGTAAAGAGGCCACCGGCCTGGTCACCCGCTTCACCCGCCAGGCCCCCGCTGCGCCTGCGGGCTATCCTGTGCCTCTGCGCCTGTTCAGTGAAATCGATCTGGCCAAAATTCTTGCAAACGCCTGGTTTAATGATTTCAACCACGAGCAGCTGAGCTTTCAACTTGATGAAGCCAGGGTTGAAGAGCGACTGCGCCCCTTCCTACAACTCGCCACACAAGCAAAAAGCTATAACGGCGTGAGCCAGGAAGATGTGGTTGCCTTATGGGATTACCTGAACGCCTCGTTCAGAAAATCGGTTGAAAAACTTGAACACGCCTATTGGCCGCAGGTGTTGAAAATTGCCCCTGCGCTGAGTCCTGGTGAACGCGCAGAGCTATTTTCTTTATTGTGGGGAGAACTGCCGGCCCTCACCGAGACCTATCGTTCATTAGCCAATGTGCTGACCAAACTCAATCATGCCCGGACGGTGTTCGCCCCGCTGGAGACGCTGATCGATCACAGTAATGGCAGCATTATGAACGTCGACAGCCTTAACCGGCTAGGCTCCAGCCAGGATCGCCACGTGGAGATCCGCTACTGGAAAGAGGAACAGCAAATCGGCAGCGCCAGCTTAACCCAGGCGGAACTGGCAGCGTTAACCACCGAGCTTATCTTCCCGTTAGCGGAAGTCGAGGCCGACAGCGTCGTGGAGCAGGTCGATCTGCTTGACTTCCCTGGGTATCGCGGGCGTCTTAAAATTACCGCACTGGAAGAGGCCGGTAGAGAGGGGCTTAATCCCATTTGCCAGCTTCTGCTGCGCGGTAAAGTCGCCTATCTGTTTGAACGTTACACCGATAATCAAGAGATGAACGCGCTGGTCGTGTGCGCCAGCTCCGCCAAACAGAGCGATGTTGCTGACGTCGGTCCGGTATTAAACCGCTGGGTAGAAAAAACGCAGGGTAAAAGCGCCGAAGAACGTCAGGGCCGTAACCCTGGGCTGTTCTGGGCCATCACCATGTGCGATATGCGCATCAACAGCAGTCTGCAACTCACCACCGAACAGTTAAAAGAAGGCTGGGAAGGTATGCTGCACATGACCTTGCTGGAGCGTTTCGCCCAATATGATTGGCTGCAGCAATGGGCGCCCGGCCAGGCGTTTAATAACTGTTTCCTGGTGCGAAAACCGGGGCTGGATAATCCGTTCATCGACCTAAAAGACGGTACAGAACAGGAGCGAAACAAGGAAGCGTGCATCACCGAGCGCTATCGCCAGAAGCTCGACGAAATGGGCAGCACCTTCATTAGCGCTAAAAACGTGCTGCAACACGTCACCGAGCCGAGCAAAGCCTGGCACGCGATGCTCGAGCTCAACGATGGCGGCATGGGACGCTTAACCAAAGCGCTGCGCGGCGTCGCGCATCTGGAATTCAAGCTGGCACGTTTGCAGCAACAACTTGAGCAGTGTCGCGAGGAGACCGGCAATCGCCGCCTGGGCCGCTGGTACGAAAAAGACGGCGACGGGCAGCTCGTGAAAAAACAGGCCATCGCGAAAGAGCTATGGCAGGGGCTGTCCGCCTGCTCCCACAGTATGGGAGAGCTAATTAATCGTCTGGATCTGCCGACGCAGGAGCTTAATAACATCTATTTAAGCATTCGCGACCGCAACCCGGAACCGTCAAGCGATGGCGACAGCCTGGCGGCAAACGCGTTTACCGCCAGCCCATTTGGCAACAACCCCTTCGGTGATAACCCGTTTGGCAGCGATCCATTCGCCGCCGCACCGGCTGAAATCGCCGTGGTTGACGCGCCAGCGTCAACTGCCCAGGAAAGAGTCGGCCAGGACGATGATTTCGCCCATCAGGCGTTTAAAGCCTGGGTCGCGCATCTGCGTGAACTGCCGCAGCAAGCGCCGCAGTGGCATCAGTTGGGGATGAACAGCGAACTGATTAATCATCTCAGCGAAGAATTGATCACCGCAGCCACGCGCCTCGATCTGGAAGGCACGCTGAAACGCGCGCTGGCGGGTCAGGAGCAAGCGGGTACGCGGCGTGAACATCTTATGGCACGCCAGGTTCTGCGAGCCCAACTGACTATGCGTGATTTTATCGCCTGGTTTGGTTATCTCACTCTACCGCCTGAAAAGGTGCCCAACAGCTACGTTGGCGATAAAAATAAAGTCTTCCTGCGCCAGAAACCGCTGATGAACGACGAGCTGCCGCAGCTCGCCGCCGTTGCGCCGCAGCCGGGTGTCTCTTATCTGGGAGACTGGCTATCCGCCCTGATGAGCGTCGTACTTGATAACGCTGGTCATAGCGCCACGCGCGATATTTCCGTCGAACATAATCGCCAACTTGGTCAGATTATCAGCCAATTAAAACAAGAGAACATGCCATGCTAGCTAAAATCATCGCCTGCCAACCGGCAGAGCCGGGTACCGCACAATTGATGGTTCGCCTGCGCGGCGAAACTGCGGTGCTGCCCGATCTGACCTTTACGCTTTGTAATAACGAGCAGAACTATCTGCAGCCCGATGGCAGCTGGAGCCCTGCACAGCACTGGTTTACTGTCAACGGCGGTTACTCCCTGGCCAACGGCAGCGGCTTTCGTATCGGCCCTACTCTACTTGACCCTTTGCTGGCAAACGCAAGCCAGGTCCAGATTCAGATCAAGCTGGCTTCAGGAGAAGTGCGCAATACCACCCTCCAATTGGTGCGTGATGAGTTGCTCTCTTCTGAAGCCAGGGGCGCGACGGGTAATTACAGCAGCAGCAGTATGCTGGCAACCCCAGAAACCGACTCCGCACCAGTGGCCATCGTAGAAGCGCCCGTCGCAGAATCTGAAACCATTGCGCCGACCATTCATGCCGAGCCGCAGCCGCAACAAAAACCTGCGGCTTCCCGCCTCCCGCTCATCATCGCCGCCATCCTGCTTTTAGTGGTGATTGCTGGCGCGCTTTGGTGGTTCATGGGCCGGGACAAAGGTCAGGAGGTGGTCCCGGCGGTACAAGCTCAGCAAGCCCCCGCCGCCGCCGCCCCTGAAGCGACGAACACCGAGCCTAAAGCCCCGGCTGGCTGTTCCGCACAGAGTTTAGACACGCTGAGCGAGCTTGAATTCGTGCAGACGTGCGTTCAGGAAAAACTCGATAGCGATAAACTGCTGGCCATTATCCAGTCAGCGAAAGAGGCGAAGAAATGCGGCGTCGCCCAGCGCCTGTACGCAAATCGCGCGCAGGGCGGCGATACCAAAATCGCCCTGATTTACGCCGGTGAGTACGATCCGAAATACCATCAGGCAAGCGAATGTTTCAAAGAGGCGGATAAAGATACCGCGGCCTATTGGTACGAAACGGTACTACAATCAGAACCCGAGAACCAAACGGCTAAGCAGCACCTTGAGGAGCTAGCAAAATGACCCGGACTTTTTTTTGCCGTCTGGCGCTGCCATTATGCGGCCTGTTGTTCAGCGGGCACCTCTTTGCCGCCGAGGGCGATAAACCGCTGCTTCAGGAAGGGAAGAAAACGCTATACCAGCGCATCCTGACGACGCCAGGCTGTAAGCTTAGCGACAACGCTGGGGATGAAAATGGGCAGCTTCAGCCTGCCTTTAGCAGCCTTTATGTTTATCAAAAGGAAGAGGCTAAGGGGCAAAGCTGGCTTAAAGTCGGGCCGGATAGCTATGGCAAAACCCTTGGCTGGTTGCCGAAATCCTGTACCGTAGACTGGAAAATGCAGCTGACGCTGGCGTTTACCAACCCGGCCAACCGCGATCGGTTACTCTTTTTCAAAGAGAAAGAAAGTCTGGATAACATTCTTTCTGCCCCCGATCCTGTCTCTCTGGTGGCGCCGCTGCGCGCCAAATTGAAGCGTGACGGCCACGCTGAAGGTATTCAGGCCCAGGAGCCGGAATATTTTGTCGATCTGCAAAAGCAATTTTATCTGCTGCCAATCCTGAGCGGCGAAGAGGTCATGACCGAAGATGGCTTCTATACGCGCCTGCTCAACGTGGCCTCCGTCAGCAAGGCGGATGATAACGCAGCGGCAAAACAAGATAACGACGTAAACCAGTTGAAAGGCTTTAACGCTTCGGTGGTGTTCGTTATCGATTCAACCATTTCAATGGGGCCGTATATTGAGCGCACTAAAGAGGCGGTCAATAAGATCTACGACAAAATTAAACAAGAGCATCTGGATGGGCAGGTCAAGTTTGGTTTGGTCTCTTATCGTTCAAATACCAAAGCCGTACCGGGACTTGAATATAACACCCGCATTTTCGCCGACCCTAACCAGGTCAAGGACGGCGCGGATTTTCTGCAGAAAGTCGCCGATCTTAAAGAAGCGAAGGTCTCAAGCTCTTTATACGACGAGGATGCCTATTCCGGCGTGTTATCAGCTATTGATGACATTGACTGGAGTCCATTCGGCGCCCGCTATATGGTGCTGATTACCGATGCTGGCGCGATTGAGGGCAGCAATAAACTTTCAGGAACCGGCCTTGATGCCAGCCAGCTCCGTCTGGAAGCCGGTAACCGCGGCATTGCTATTTATACGTTGCACCTGAAAACCGCCAGCGGCAAAGCAAACCATACCAAAGCCGAGGGCCAGTACCGCGATCTCTCCAATTTTGATAGCACGCAATCTAACCTTTATCAGGCGGTGAATGCAGGCGATATCAAAATGTTCGGTCAGCAGGTTGATGCCCTGGCGTCAGCCATTACGGAACAGGTGAAAGCCGCCTATATGGGGGATGCCGCCATTGGCAGCGCGCTGTATGCCAAAGATGAGGGGCAAAAGCTCACGGCGGAGCAGAAATTGCTCCAGGATACGGCGTTAATCGGGCATGCGATGCAGTTAGCCTATTTGGGCAAACGCAACAGCACCCAAGCCCCGTTGGTGTTCCAGGCCTGGATTAGCGATCGCGATCTGATTAAGCAGAACATCCCCACAACAGATGTTCGCGTGCTCTTAACCAAGGGACAGCTGAGCGATTTAAGCGATGCCGTCAGCCAGATTCTGAAAGCCGCTAATGAAGGGATGATCTCGCCCACTAAGATGTTTGAACAACTGCGCACCGTTGCGGCAACAATGGGGACCGATCCTAACCAGTTGAAACAGCAAGACAGCGCGAGCATCGGCGATCTTGGCGTGCTGGGCGAGTATCTGGCCGATCTTCCCTACAAAAGCGATGTGCTGAATCTCGATGAAGAAACGTGGAAAAGCTGGGATGGGCTGTCACAGGAGAAATTTATCCGCACACTGTCATCCAAGCTGCGTCACTATCAAAAATATAATGCAGATGTCGACCGTTGGGTCGAGCTGGCGCAAGGTAGCGATCCGCGCGATCGCGTGTATCCCATCCCACTGGAAATGATGCCCTGATGCTGCACATTGAAGACTTGTGCGTGGTTCGTGGTCAGGATCATCAGGCTCACCGTGTTTACCTGCCGCAGCTTTCGCTGCGGCCAGGCGAGGTGGTGGCGGTAACGGGTGAAAGCGGCTGCGGTAAAAGCACGCTTCTGGAAGCCATTGGTTTAGTGTTGCATCCCAGCAAAATTGGGCGTTTCACGCTCAGCAAAGGGGCACAGCAGCAGGATATTGCCGCGTTGCTTCTGGGCGAGCGACATAATACACTCGCTGCGATTCGGGCACGCGAACTTGGCTTTGTATTACAAAACGGTGGCCTCCTTCCCTACCTGAACGTCAAAGATAATATTCTCTTGCCGTGCCAGCTGCTGGGAGCCCGCCCTGACAGCACCATGCTGGATAGGGTCATCGACACGCTAAAACTGTCGCCACTACTGGCAAAATATCCTACCCAGCTCTCCTTTGGCGAACGGCAGCGCACCGCTTTTGCGCGCGCGATATTACATCGCCCGGCGCTGGTACTGGCAGATGAACCGACGGCGGCGCTCGATCCCTACAATGCCCAGAAATTATTTAGCCTGTTTATCGAACTAGTCCGTCAGGAAGACATGATGGCGCTGGTCGTTTGCCATGACTGGCCTCTGGTCAAACACTTCAATTTACCCTGTTTAGCTGCGCAGCCAGAATCGCTGACGGCGTCATCACAGAGCGAACGGGGAGGTACTTACTTTGTCCTTTAATCGTGCAAGACTGCTCGGTCGCCTTGCAATGCAAGACCTGTGGCACGATCGCATCATCTCTTTTTGCATCGTCTCCTCTCTTGTTGCGGTCATCGCCCCTTTACTGCTCCTTTTTGGCCTGCGCTTTGGCATTGTGAACCAGTTACAAAACGATCTGGCCAACGATCCCCGCAATCTGGAGATCCGCATGTTGAGCAGCGGAAGCTACGATCAGCACTGGATCACGCAGCTACGGCAGCGGCCTGATGTCGGCTTCGCCATCGGGCAAACGCGCTCGCTCAATACGCTGACTGACTTGCAGACGGACAGCACACATTTTATTGAAAATGCGGAAGTCATTCCGACAGAGGCTGGCGATCCTTTGCTCGGCACGCAGGTGCTCCATCATGACCATGAAGTTGTTATTACTCAGGAAGCGGCACGCAAGCTGGCGGTGAAAACCGGTGATACGCTCACGCTACGCGTGAGTCGTATGCTCGATGAACGCCGCGAATGGGGACGTAAGCGCGTGACCGTGGTGGGGATTTTGCCAGCCACCTATTTTAATCGCCCCGCTATCTTTACCCGCCCCGCGTTATTAATGGCTCTTGAACATTTTCGCGATGGCTATGCGGTAACAGCGTTAGGGGTCGCCAGCGGCGCTCAGCTTAACGGTAACGCGCCGCGCTACGCCCGCGCAAGGTTGTACGCACGCGATATTGACCATGTCGCCAGCCTTGAACGCGATTTGCGCGCCCAACGCATCGAAACTACCAGTCGGCTGGCGGATATTGAGAATGTAAAAAGCATTAACCGTGTGTTGGGCATCATCTTTAACACGATCGCCATCACCGCGCTCATTGGCTGTATCGCCTCGTTAATCGGCTCGTTTATCGCCAATGTCGATCGTAAACGTAAGCATATTGCTGTACTTCGTCTGCTGGGCTTCACGCGACCAGCCGTAGGCGTTTACGTCATTAGTCAGGGCACTTTGCTCAGCCTGATGGCCTATATAGGCGGTTTTGGCATCTATTTTTTAGCCAGCCAGATATTTAACCGGGCGCTGTCCACAAGCCAGGCCACCGGTCAGATGATTTGCAAGATAACGCCCTTACACGGCCTTATCGCCCTCTTACTGACGCTGGTTGTGGCGACGCTGGTTGCCGGTATCGGTGCCTGGCGCGCGATCCATATTGAACCTGCGCAGAGCCTGCGCGAGGCATAACCCTTATTTTTTTAATTTGCCCTAAGCATCTATTTTAGCGGAGATCGTTCATGGCCTTTACTCCTTCCACATTATCGCGCTGCCTGGCGCTAGCCCTGCTGGTGAAGATCTCCCCCGCGCTGGCAGAACCGTGGGCAGAGAAAACCTATAATCCGAAGCCGGATAGCGATGACGTGATTTTGCCTATGCCCTGCGAAGGTTCGATGGTATTTCGTCGGGTAGAAATTCCAGTAGCCGGTCCTCTGGATGATATTCCCATCACCTTAGGGGAAGATGGCAGTGAATGGGGCTTTGTGGAACACAGTTATCCCACGTTTATCGCCGGTAGCTTTACTGAAACGCCCCAAAATAAAGGCCGTTATTATTTAATGGCGAAATATGAGCTGACGGCATTGCAATATCAGGCATTAACTTCCGATACTTGCCCGACACCATCGCGTAAACTTAGCCTCCCTCAAACCAGCATCAGTTGGTTTGAGGCCGTTAATTTCTCCGATAAATATAACCAGTGGTTACGCGCAAACGCGCTCGACAAGCTGCCGAAAGAAGATAACAAGCCAGGTTTTTTACGACTTCCCACCGAAGTAGAGTGGGAGTTTGCCGCGCGCGGCGGTCTGAAAGTGGATACCGCACAGTTTCGTGATTCCCGTTATCCGATGGACGACATCAAAAATTATGAGTGGTATTCCGGTTCGCAGTCCTCAAACGGGAAACTTCAGCTCATCGGTCTGTTAAATCCTAACCCGCTCGGCCTGTACGATATGTTAGGCAACGTCTCTGAGATGATGTTTACCCCCTTCTACCTCAATAAAATTAATCGATTGCATGGCCAGGCTGGCGGTTTTGTGGTGCGTGGCGGCAGCGTGATGTCCAGTGAGTCGGATATCCGCAGCGCTAGCCGTAAAGAAATTAACTATTACGATAATGCCCAGCCTTTTACCAGTAAAACAATGGGCCTGCGGTTGGTGCTGGTTTCCCAGGCAATTACCTCAACGGACCGGGTCAAACTTCTTGAGAAAAACTGGTCGACTCTCGGTGATGATAAAACGGGCGCAGAGAGCAGCAAATCCGGGTCCAATGATACGGCGAAAGCGTTAGGTAGCCTGGCTTCTGGCGTTGAAGACGGCGAGCTGAAGAAAAAGCTGAAAGATCTGGAAAACCAACTTCGTGCCAGCAACCAGCAGCAGCAAGAAGAAAGAGCACAGTCTATCCGCGCCAGCCTGAATCTGGGCTCTTTTCTCTGTACCAAATTACAGGACGATGGTCGTTTCCTTGACTTCCTCAATCACAATTATGAGCTGCTGTGCAAAGATAAAGACAGCAGCGATGCCAACTGTGCCATCCGCAAAAATAAGCTGGCGGAACAAACCGATCGTCTACAGCAGCTAACGAGCTACTACGCCAGCAGTCTGGTGGATTCCGGCACCCTGTATGGGCAAGCAGGGCTAAAAGGCGAAGTGAACGTGTTCAATCAGATGCTGACGCTGAATAAACGTCTTTCCGGTCTTAAGCCGTTCCTCGCTGCTCATTGGCAGAATCAGCAAAAATACCTAGCGAACGGCAAAATTGATACAGCTGGCTGGCTGGATACCTGCAAACAAGTAAAGAACGGCCACTAATCTTAAACATGTCAGTTTATAAAGGAGTAAGGAACGTGAAATTAACTCTACGAATTGCAGCGTTGACCATTGTCTGTATGTCACTCAGCCAGACAGCTTTAGCTGCGTCTTACAGTGCGGAGGATCAGGAACAATTAACGCTGGAATGCCTGCTCACCAATAATAAATACGCCAGCGCCTTTATTGCGCAGGATAGCGCGGGATATGCCCTGGGAACCCAGTCTGCTCCGACTGCTGAGCTGAATCTTGTCACTAATCAACCGGGGGTTAACGCCTACTATAATTCTCAGATGATCGCCGGTGGCTCGCTTTACTGGATACGTGTCGTCAAAGGCCCCTATGAATATATTGTTTACGATAAAGAGCAGCACGGCGATATGTCAGGTGTGGTTGTCACAAAAAAAGGGAAAAGAATCTTCCACAAAGATTGCAAGGAACCTATCAAGGTGGGTACACAAAACGATGGCAGCATCTTTAGCCGAGTTGCGCAAGAAGATACAGAAGGCGATCGTATTATCGATTTAATCAACAAAGCATAAACGCTTATTTCGTCGTAATGGGGATGTATATCTATCATCCCCATAGAAGGCAGCTAAAGCTATCCGCTTTTTTGTACGCTCATTTTTAATGGTTGATAATATTGCGGATCAAACATCGACAGTGGCAGAGCATGGACTGAACCATCCGAAGACGTTTCCTCAACGTGGGTAATCACGATGTTGGCTGTATTTTCAACCGCATCACAGCTGAATTCAGTTGCCGAAAGGGTTGAGCGAGTTGCACTGCTATCGCCAAACGGCTGAACATCAAGAGTTCCTTTTTCCAGAACGGCTCCCGATTTATCAGTTAATTGTAAGCTGACTGTCAGGTTATTGAATGTCCCATCACCGCCGTTACCCAGCCGGAATACCAAAGAACACACGCCCTGCACCCAACTGCTATCCGTATTACGAATACTAATATACCGATGGTCATTCTCCGCACTCACTGCGGGGCCAACCATGCCGCCACAAAGTACGGCCAGCAATAAGCTGCATAATGTTTTCTTAATCATAATCTTCTACGCCCTCATTCCTCACGCCGCCTCACAAAATTCTGTTCTCTTCCCCGATACGTATGTCGGTTTTAGCCTATTTCAGTGCCAACTCAATCTGTTCTATTGCTTTCTAAGCATATTGTAATGAGCTATATGGTTAAAAAATAGTAATACACTAAACAAACTAGCACTTCAATTTAAAAGCGTTACTCACGAAAAAAAATTAGAGCGATAATTAGTTCGTTAAAAATAATAACATTACAAAATTAGTAATATCTATTCTTTCTTGTTGCTTGTAGAAAAAACAGCCTAATCAATAGACCCTATGCAAAATTCATTGAGATGGACCATTTTAGTATATGAACGGTTTTGCTAACGTCATTAATCGTTATTATATAAAACGTTGTTTTGTTTTCCTACGTATACCTAATGCGGAATATAAGGAAATAGCATTCTATAAAGATATTGGTGAAGAATAATTAATGAGTTGAATCGCCACGGGTTTAACAGACACCTCAGAGTCATTTAAGATGGCTTAAAGAGAGGTGCCCATGAGCGGTAAGCGTTATCCCGAAGAGTTTAAAACTGAAGCAGTCAAACAGGTTGTCGATCGCGGTTATTCTGTTGCCAGCGTTGCAACACGTCTCGATATCACCACTCACAGCCTTTACGCCTGGATAAAGAAGTACGGTCCGGATTCTTCCGCTAATAAAGAACAGTCAGTTGCTCAGACCGAGATCCGCCGTCTCCAGAAAGAGCTGAAGCGGGTTACCGACGAACGGGACATATTAAAAAAAGCCGTTGTAGATTCAATCTGTCAACGCAACACTCCTTTCAATTATCTCTTTCGGTGTTTTGAACTTCAGTGTCTTTCTTGGCCTGTTGTTTAGCTGAGTTGCGACTTTATCCAGCTCATGTTGAGTATATTGGGCAAGGCAGGTTTTTTTGGGAAAGTACTGTCGGATTAATCCATTAGTGTTTTCGTTTGTTCCTCGCTGCCAGGGACTCTGAGGATCGCAGAAGTAAACTTTAACGCCCGTGCTACCAGTAAATTCCAGATGCCTAGCCAGCTCCATTCCTCTGTCCCATGTCAGTGATTGCCGGAGTTCAGGTGGCAAGCTCAGGAATTTTTCTGTAAGAGCCTGATTCACTGAGAAAGCGTCTTTTCCTCTGAGTTTCAGGATGATCGTATAACGTGATTTTCGGTCTACAAGTGTGGCGATATGCGAGTTTTTTGTACCTGACACCAAATCGCCTTCCCAGTGCCCCAGAGAGCGTCTGTTATCGATATGCCGCGAACGTTCGTGGATTGGCGTTCCGTTTACTATGTTGATGGTGCCTCTTTCACCTTTACGAGTATGGCGTCTGCCATGACGTAGGCTGTGCGATCGGCGCAGATGCTGTACATTCAGGTGGTGTAGCGCTTCACGACTACGAAAATACAGCGTTTTATAAATTGTCTCTGGCGATATTCTCAGTGTTTTTTGACGCGGCTTCGTTCGTCTTAACCATCCTGATATTTGCTCTGGCGACCACTTCATCTCCAGCTTTTCCAGAACAAGCTCTCGCAACGGTAAATTCTGATCCAGTAAGCACGGTTTTGGTCTTCTCGCCATCCTGTTGGCCCGGTTATTAGCATCTACAGCTTTGTAATAGCGCCTGCCTCGATTGCGCTGAACTTCACGTGAGATCGTCGAAGGACTACGATTTAGTGCAGTAGCTATCGCACGAATGCTCATTTTGGCTGACAAACCGGCTCGTATTTCCTCGCGCTCAGATAGCGTCAGGTGAGCCACAGCCCGCTTGCGCTCATTGGGTTTTATACCGCCAGTATCCCTTAACATAGTGAAGATGGTTCCTGGTTTCGAACCCAGGATATTAGCTATCTCGCTGAAGCCTGTTCCGTTCTTCCACAGTTCAAAAACAGATGCTTTTTCCTTTGCTGTAAATGTCCGTCTCATCCAAAGATCCTCCGCAACCTCATGTTTTCACATAACTGTTGCGCTGACCAATTGAATCTACAACCGCGCTCTTGATGTCAGACTCCCTGAACAGTTCTCATTAATCAGGAAACTCAGAGCGCAGTATCCTGTGGTCACACTTTGCCACGTGTTCGGGGTTCATCGCAGCAGCTACAAATACTGGGGAAAAAGCCCCGAAAAGCCAGACGGCATGCGAGCTGTGTTACGCAGTCAGGTTCTGGAACTGCATAACATCAGCCATGGCTCTGCTGGCGCAAGAAGTATCGCGATTATGGCAACCCTGAAAGGCTTCAGAATGGGACGCTGGCTTGCCGGAAGGCTCATGAAAGAACCGGGTCTGGTGAGTTGTCAGCAGCCTACCCACCGGTATAAACGTGGTGGTCATGAACACACCGCTATCCCGAATCGCCTTGAGCGACAGTTTGCAGTGACAGAACCGAATCAGGTGTGGTGCGGCGATGTGACGTATAGTGTGCCCGTAGTTCAGGGCGGGCATGGATGCTCAAATGAACCACGAGTCTGTCTGGAATATTGAAACGGCAACTCATGACGAGAAGCCCAACAATCCCACCGGGTGTGACGGTGGAGAGCCTGAGCGGCAGTGACCTGCGGCATGCCCGCAGGGTGATGTAACCCGCTGACAACGGGGATTGAGGCGAGATCACTAAGCCGAGATGATCCTCAAGGTTGAGTGCTGAAAGGCTGAAGAACATGAACCCGTTAATCCGCCTCTGTGGGTTGAAAATGTCACCACGGCCTACGTGATCTGACAGGCCGTGCAGGAGGAACTGCCAGTGATACGTAAGCACTGTCGGTCGAAGGTGTTTTGACATGTATGCAAAACACCGGGACAGCAGCGCCTATCACGCTCGCGTTGCTGACTTCTGCCAACTTGCGGCAAGCAAGGATAAAGAGTGCGACGGGCAGCCTCCTCAGTATGTCTGAGTCCAGGCAGGTGAACCGGGGAAGGTCAGTGACGGATATTAAGGGGGCATGGCCCTGATAACGCACTGGCTGGCGGAGCTTCCGTAGTAGTCCGCGGTGGGGAAAGCCCATTACATGGCGAAGGGAAGCAGTTTAAATATGTTTGCGAAGTGAATTAACTGACCCAATGAGGTGAAGACCTTTGATAATCAGCGAAATGCAACGCAAGCTTGCCACATGGGCAACAGCCGATCCGTCCCGACGGATTGAACGGCTGCTGCGTCTGATAACACAACCAGAATGGCTGGCTGATGCGGCGCGGATCACGCTTTCATCAAAGGGGGCGCATACCCCCGGCGTTGATGGCGTGAACAAGACAATGCTACAGGCCAGACTGGCTGTTGAGCTACAAATCCTCAGGAATGAATTACTCTCAGGTCACTACCAGCCCTTGCCCGCCAGACGGGTTTACATTCCTAAAAGCAACGGCAAACTGCGACCACTGGGCATCCCCGCGTTACGGGATCGTATTGTTCAGCGAGCCATGCTGATGGCGATGGAACCAATATGGGAGAGTGATTTTCATACGCTCTCATATGGCTTCCGGCCTGAGCGCAGTGTCCACCATGCGATCCGAACGGTGAAATTACAGCTCACTGACTGCGGTGAAACACGGGGACGCTGGGTAATTGAAGGCGACCTGTCCAGTTACTTCGACACCGTACATCATCGACTGCTGATGAAGGCTGTACGCCGCAGGATCAGTGATGCACGTTTCATGACTCTGCTGTGGAAAACCATCAAGGCGGGGCATGTTGATGTCGGTCTCTTCCGGGCGGCCAGTGAAGGCGTACCGCAGGGCGGAGTGATCTCGCCGTTGCTGTCGAACATTATGCTGAATGAGTTCGATCAGTATCTGCATAAACGCTACCTGAGCGGGAAAGCCCGAAAGGACCGCTGGTACTGGAACAACAGTATCCAGCGAGGTCGAAGTACAGCGGTCAGGGAAAACTGGCAATGGAAGCCCGCTGTGGCGTACTGTCGGTATGCCGATGACTTCGTGCTTATTGTCAAAGGCACCAAAGCGCAGGCGGAAACCATCAGAGAAGAGTGCCGAAGCGTACTTGAAGGCTGTCTGAAACTCAGGCTGAACATGGACAAGACCCGGATCACCCATGTTAATGACGGTTTTATCTTTCTGGGTCACAGGATCATCCGTAAACGCAGTCGTTACGGCGATATGCGGATGGTCTCGACGATCCCGAAGGAGAAAGCCAGAAACTTCGCTGCGTCGCTAACGGCTTTGTTATCAGGCAATTACAGTGAAAGCAAAATCGATATGGTTGAGACACTCAACCGGAAACTGAAAGGCTGGGCTGCGTTCTATCAGTTCGTTGATTTTAAAGCCAAAGTATTCAGTTATATCGATCGAGTGGTGTTCTGGAAGCTGGCTCACTGGCTGGCCCGAAAATATCGTAAAGGTATTGCCTACCTGATGAGGTGGTGGTGTAAATCACCGAAACCGGGGCAGAGTAAAACGTGGGTTTTATTTGGTAAAACCAACCACGGGAAGCTCAACGGTGAAGTACTTTATCGGTTGGTCGGGCAAGGCAAGAAGCTGTTCCGCTGGCGCTTGCCAGAAGGTAACCCTTACCTGAGGACAGAAGCCAGAAATACGTATACATCGCGTTTCACAGAAGTGGCAATGGCGTTTGCCAGTGTTTAAATGGAGAGCCGGATGCGCTGAAAGGTGCACGTCCGGTTCGGAGAGGAGAGGCAGGGAAATAGTGCGACTACGCCCTGCCTCTTACTCTACTCTGGACAGGCAAGCGTTGGGCTTACCTTGCTGTTGTTCTCGATCTGTTCGCAAGGAAACCTGAGGGTTGGGCAATGTCATTCTCACCGGACAGCAAGCTGACATCAAAGCGCTGGAAATTGCGTGGGAAGCTCGCGGTAAACCCGCCGGAGTGATGTTCCACAGTGACAGTAATAATGCCGGTGTCAGTCTTTACCACCATTCAGTTTGCCGTTTAAACCGATTGGTGTGATTACTGATGCAGTGAAGACCTATCCGCATCACATCACTACAAATATTGATTTTTGATTGTTGGATTCGCACCAGATTTCACCTCTGTAGGGTATTCAAAAATGCTCAGTTATTACTGATGCCTAAACTGCAGCGTTGCGGGCAGGTAGCGTTGTAGCGTTTCGGGCGTATCGCCCTCGATCAATTGGCTTATCAGATCATAGCAGTGCCAGGCCAACTGGCGGTTATCCTGCTGTACGGTATCGATACGCAGCGACAGCGAATCATAAAGATAGTGATCGTCAAAGCTCGTCAGATGGATATCTGAGTCGAGTAAATGGTGCTGGCTCATATAGCGCAGTACCCCTTCGAGCAGTCCACAGGCGGCAGTGAACAGCGCCTTAGGCGGCCGCCCAAGTCGCGCGCAGAGTGCGGCGAACATCTCATAGCCTGAGCTCGGGTGGTAGTTACCGTTAATCACCCATTCCGGGCGCAGTGCAATACCCGCCTGAGCCAAACCCTGCGTGAAGCCGGTCAGACGATCGCGTGAAGGCGACAGACGCGACTGACCGCCTAAAAACCAGAACTCATCGCTATGCTTAGGTGCAATGCGGGAAATCAGTTCCGCCGTTGGGGTAATCGAATCAGTCATCACCAGCGGCAGCAGGCTTTCATTAGGACAACGGTCAAACAGCACTACTGGCAGTTGTTGGCTGAGCTTAAGATAGTCGGCATCGTTGTGCATACATGAAGCGACGATCAGACCGTCAACCTGGCGGGAAATCATGTTATTGACCACCACGCTCTCCTGACCGGGGTTTTCATCAGTACAAGAGATCAATAGCTGGACGCCTGCTTCGCGGCACAGCATTTCCAGCTCATGTGAAAAGACCGCAAAGCCGTGGTTGGTGATCTCCGGCACCACCAGTCCGATGGTGTGGCTGCGGTTGTCGCGCAGCGAGCGGGCGTGAATGCTTGGCTGATAGTGCTGCTCACGGGCAATCGCCAGTACTCGCTCACGCGTTTCCTGCGCCACACGCAGCTCCTTACCACGACCGTTCAGTACTAGGCTGGCGGTCGCTTTTGAGACGCCAGCCTGTTCGGCGATATCTTTAATGGTTACGCGTTTAGTTTTCATTACGACGCCATGAGCTTGAGGCAAAACGCTTATTCTACCATGCAAGTTCGCAGCGGCCAGTAGCAGAATGCGTCCGGTGTGATGCCGGAGAACATTAGCTGCCCTGAACAGGCCGGGAAGTAGCGGCAGCTCATCACTCCTTCGCCGCCGTTGATGAAAATCTCCACGCTAGACTGGTCGATGAAAATATGCAGCGAGCGGACGTCTCCGCGCCAGTAACGATAATGCTTCTCGTCGCTGGCCAGACTGGGTCGGGCCAGGCGGATCCCGCTGGCATCGCGTTCAAGGGTTAATGCGCCGTCAAAATCGAGGCTCAAAATATCGTCCCCAGTGGTTTGTAGAACGATTTCCATCGGTGCCAGCGGCAGGGAGTTCCCTGCCCAGCCGTGCGCTTCGCCGCGCAGGGCGCTCAGCTCTCGTAGAGGACGTTGGTATAGCTGACCATCGATAAACTCCAGCTCACGCAGGCAGGTCATCTGATGGATCCAGCCGTTGGTGAGGGTCGGTTGAAGCATCTCTTCGCCCTCCGGCACGCCCATCCAGCCGACCAGCAGACGGCGGCCATCACTGGTAAGCATGGTTTGCGGGGCGTAGAACTCAAACCCTGCGTCCAATTCGTGCAGTTCGCCATGCTCGAAGGCCGCGCGGTGGTAGTCGAAATCGCCGCTCATCCACACTGCCGGGTAGGTGTTGAGATAGCGCTCTTTCTCACGAGGCACGCCCTGCGGGCAGCAAATCAGGACATGCTGGTCGCCGAGGGCAAACAGGTCCGGGCATTCCCACATATAGCCCGCGTCGTCCAGGCCATTGATGCCATAACCGGCGATTTCGCCCTGACTCGTCCACTCATGAAGGTCCGCTGAGCTGAATAACAACACCTTGCCACGCTTTTGCAAATCCTGTGCGCCCAGCACCATGTACCAGCGACCTTCGTGCTGCCAGACTTTCGGGTCACGCACGTGGCCGGTATAGCCCTCCGGCAGCGGTAATACCGGGCCGAGTTTGGTAAACGTGCCGTCGGCATTTTCCGTCGCCAGGCACTGCCACGCGGTTCGGCTGCCGTCGTCAAATTTTACGTTGCCGGTATAGCACAGGGTGAGCGTGCCCTGACTATCCACGGCGCTGCCGGAGTAGCAGCCGTTGCGGTCATACTCTTCATCCGGCATGAGCGCGATCGGCTCATGTTGCCAGTGCAGCAGGTCGGCAGAGCTCCAGTGCCCCCAGCACTTGAACTTATGATCGCAGGCGAGCGGGTTCCACTGATAAAACAGGTGATAACGTCCGGCAAATTCAATAAAGCCGTTGGGATCGTTCATCAGCCCGGTCACCGGCGCATGGTGCCAGCGGGGATAGTGGCTGTCGGTCAGCGCGCGCGGCTGGCCCTGCATAACAGCCTGCAAAATCGCAGGCAGGCGTGATGGATGTGACATTATTCAGCGTCCGTTTTGTATTTCAGTACCAGGGAGACGACAAAGGCGACGCCAAAGGCGATAACCATCCCGATAATGTAGTTCAGCAGCGAGCTGGCCTGCACGATAGCCATGCCAGGGATAGCCGTCAGGCCCACCGCGGTCATGTAAACATGCATGGATACCACCCACGCGCCGCCCACCGCGCCGCCAATCAGGGCTGCGATAAACGGTTTTACAAAGCGTAAGTTAATACCAAAAATCGCCGCTTCGGTGATGCCGAGCATGGCAGAAAACGCCGAGGGCAGGGTAATGGCTTTGATTTTGGCATCTTTCGTTTTGAACCACACCGCCAGACAAGCACCGCCCTGAGCGACGTTGGCCATCGCCCAAATCGGCAGCAGGAAGTTGACGCCGATGGATGGGTTGCCCAGCAGTCCCGCTTCGATGGCGTGGAAGCTGTGGTGAATACCGGTAATGACGATAACCGAATAGAGACCGCCAAACAGCAGTCCGGCCAGCCAACCGGCGTGGGTAATCAGGGTGCTGAGGACAAACGAAATACCGTCGCCAAGCGCGCGACCAGCCGGGCCGATAATCAGCAGGGCGATAAAACCGGAAATGATCACCGTCAGGAACGGCGTCAGGATCAGATCCAGTGCATCGGGGATCACGCGACGTAGCTGTTTCTCAACGATGCTCATAAACCACACCGCCAGCAGCACCGGGAACACCGTGCCCTGATAGCCGATCATGGCAATCTCAAGGCCGAAGAAGTTCATGGTGTGGAAACCGGCGGCCACACCCCAGGCGTTGGTGAGCGCCGGGTGAGTCAGGATGCCGCCAAGCGTCGCGCCAAGATAAGGATTACCACCGAACTCGCGGGCGGCGGTGAAGCCAATCAGAATCGGCAGAATAATAAACGCCGCTGAGCTGCACATATCCAGCATGATGTAGATGGCGTTACCCGGGTCGACCCAGCCGTACGTTTTAACCATCCCCAGAAGGCCCATCAACAGGCCGGAGGCGACGATAGCCGGGATGATCGGCACAAAGATGTTCGACAACAGGCGGGCAATGCGCTGGAAAGGATTCAGTTTTTTCGCCGCAATGTCGGCAGCTTCCGATTTGCTGGATTCGCCAATCCCTGCCGCCTGGATAAAGGCGGCGTAGACTTTGTTCACCACCCCGGTGCCGAAGATAATCTGCATCTGTCCGGCGTTACGGAAACAGCCCTTCACCCCATCAATTTTGCCGATGGCCTGCTGATCGGCCAGTGAGTCATCGACCAGCACCAGGCGCAGGCGTGTGGCACAGTGCGCGGCGCTGGCGATATTTTCCTTGCCTCCCAGAAGCGGAAGTAGCGAGCGGGAAATCTGTTCAAAATCCATAGTACCCTCTGAATGCGTATTGATTTTCGAGTTGTCGTCCCGTGGTAGCCGGGGCGCATTCTCTTCGTTGTTATTGTGTCCGGGGCGACGAAACGTATTTTGTCGCCCCGGCGGTTACTGTCGCCAGGTGTTAACCATCAAAACCAGGTTTCCATCTGCATCCCGAACGACCATTCGCCGCCCGATTTAAAACCACTGCTGCCCAGCGCGTCATCGCTGGCGTAATTATTGAGTTTTTTGCTCCAGTCCATCCACGAGGTGTAAAGACGGATTTCAGGACGGCTGAAGAAATCGCCGATGTCGCCAACCTTAAAGGTCGGGGCGAAGGTGAGCTTGTAGAAGCTGCCGTTTACCGCATGGCGATCGTTATAACCTTCAGGTTTGAGATCCATATACTGGTAACTGCCTTCATAAGCGAGGGCGAAGTTTTGATTGATCTCCTGGATCAGACGCATGTTGAGGGTTGCCCACTGGTAGCTGTCGCCATCGACATAACGGTCTTTACTGGTTTGTGCCAGTATCGCCGGGGCGATAAACCAGTTCTTGCTCAGTGGCGTGGTGCCGTAGCTGGCGAAGCGCCAGGTGTTAGCCCCCGAGCGTAACGCGCCGTCAGAGCCGACACCTTTAACTTCGGCACCCAGTCCGTGACCGTAGAGCAGGGCGGTTTTGCTGGCACCTTCACGCAGGCCGTAAAAACTGTCGTTGTGCAACCCGAGCAGCGCATGTACACCGGTATTTGCCGCATCGCCTTTGACCGGATTACCGTTGGTATCCTGGCGTTCGTCGTTGTCTTTTGCCCGCATCCCGCTGACCATCATCTGCACCGGCCCGATGAAATTGTTCATGCTGACGATGTAGTTCTGCACACTGTTGCTGGTAACAGCAATATCGCCGAAGTTACGCCCGTAAAGAGAGAAGTTGCTGCGAACGCTGTCGTTCCACCTGACATCATAAATACCGCCGCCGGTACCGGCGAGGAACACGACATCCGAGTCGATCCAGTGAATGTCAAAGTTATCCCGGTCAAAGCGTTTCCCGGCCCACAGGGTGGAGCCTTTAAACGGCCCGTCGAAGGTGGGCAAGTTGCCCAGTTCAACAAAGGCCTGACGCACGTTCAAATCACTGGTGCTCGCCGTCCAGTCGTTATAAGTGGTTTGACCGTCGGCGACCATGACTTTGAAGCGGGTCGTTGCCCCGTTATCCAGGGTCTGCTTATGTTCAAGATTCATTTCAACATAGGTATCGGCCTGGTTTCCCAGGCGGCCAATAGCCCCACCGGTTTCCCCTGCTGGCGTCATGTAGGCTCCGGATTTGGTGCTGGCGCCGGAGTCATTCATTATCACGCCGGAGCGGGCGTAGCCGTGGAACTCAAACCCGCTTTTCTCATCGGCTTTTTTCTCCAGTTTGGCGGTACGCTGAGCCACTTCCTGAGTGCTGTCCTGGGTTTTTTGTTGCTGTGTCGTGAGCTGCTGTACTTTCTTCTCTGCCGACTCTGCGCGGGTTTCTGCCGTTTGCGCTCTGTTTTCGGCATCCTGTAAGCGTTTTTCCAGCGCAATTAAACGGGCTTCGATACTGCTGAGATCCGTTTGTGCATGGGCTGAGGCGGCGCCGGTTAGCAAAGCGATAAGAACCGCGAGTGTGCTTTTTCTGAACATATTGATTGCATCCCAAAAGGAAAATAAAACATTGTGTGTTTTTGCTAAACCGGTTTAGTTGCTATGTTAAGCACGACATTTAACATTTTGAAATTGATTTTGCTAAACCGGTTTAATAAGTGTGATGGATGCAACAAAGTGGACCGCGTACGACGGTATTTAGGATCAAATCTGGCGGTGTAGATCGCGCTGGTATGGCAGGGCAGTCATCGCGCCTTTCGCCAGGGTTGCCAGGGCACCGCAGGTTTGCGCCAGAGCGAGCGTTGGCTCCAGGGCATTGATATCCGCCGGCATCCCGTTGGCAGCAAGGCTGGCAAGCAGTCCGGCGACAAACGCATCGCCCGCACCGGTGGTATCCACGCTGACAACCGGTTTAGCGCTGAAATGGGTACACTTCTGCTGAAAAGCGGCAAGCACCCCCGCTTTGCCCCGCGTCACCAGTAGCAATTCCGGCTGATAGCGCTCTGTTACGCTGGCGATTCCGTATGCTAAATCTTTACTGCCGCTGATGAAGACCAGCTCCTCTTCCGATAGCTTTACCACGTTTGCCATGGACAAAGCGCGATCGAGGCAGGCTTGCAGCAAAGCCTGATCCTGCCAGAGATCAGGACGAATATTAGGGTCAAAGCTGATCCGACCGCCGACAGACTTGATGTTCTCCATAGCCGCGAAGGTAGCACTGCGGCTGGGCTCGGCGCTGAGCGCGATGGAGCAGACGTGCAACCACTGTCCGGCGGCAAACTGTGGCAGGTCTTCTTCAGCCAGGAACAGGTCAGCGCTGGGGCGTACCATAAAGGTAAAGGTGCGTTCACCTTGGTCATCAAGGTCGACCACCACAGTGGACGTGCGGTGATGATCGTCAAGATACATATGGCTGACGTCGACCTGCTCCTGTTGCAGGGTATGACGCATGTAGCGGCCAAACGGGTCACCGCCGACGCGGCCGATAAATCCGCTGTTGCCGCCAAGGCGGGCAACCCCTACCGCCACGTTAGCCGGCGCGCCTCCAGGGCACTGTAGCAAGCGCCCTTCACTCTCCGGTAGCAGGTCCACCACTGCGTCGCCCAGAACCCAAACTTTTGCTTTCATGCTAAAACCCTCCAAGGCTAAACTTAATTAAACCGGTTTAGCATATTAAATCACAATGAATGAGTGGGTGGAAAGTTCCAGCCGGAAAAGCGCTGCTCAGGGCATAAAAACGTGAGCCGCCTTACGAAATAGAATTGATTCGACAGCTGTGAAGACTTACGTCCTGGACACAAATGGATCCTGGATAAATTACCATGCAACTTGATGAAATTATTATGTTTTATCTTATTTTGAATAGACCTCAGTTTCCTAGACGGTTCCGTGCCTCATGAACCAGGCACTTTCATAAATTGCAGGGGGTTGATCCTCACAGGCACTGTGGCGGCGTTTAGCATTATAAAACATCTCTACATAATCGAAGATATCTGCCTTCGCTTCTTCCCTGTTTTTATAGATCCGTCTCTTTATGCGTTCCCGTTTTAGCAACTGGAAAAAGCTTTCTGCCACTGCGTTGTCATGGCAATTACCCCGACGACTCATGCTGCTTTTCAAATTGTGAGATGCCATAAAATGCTGGCACCTTTCGCTGGTATATTGAGAACCCTGATCTGAATGGATTAATACTTCTGCTGTCGGTTTACGTCGCCATTCCGCCATCAATAATGCATCCATCACTAATTCAGCGGTCATTCGTCCTCCCATGCTCCAGCCTATAACCCGACGTGAGAAGAGATCGAGAACAACAGCCAGATATAACTGTAAGTATCCCGCATAATCGTGCCATTCACATTTAGAGACCCTCCGGCATAATCACTCTGCCAACAAAGGAGATCGCTATGCGTAAAGCCCGTTTTACTGAGCATCAGATCATTGCTGTAATTAAATCGGTTGAAGCCGGACGAACCGTTAAAGATGTCTGCCGGGAGGCCGGTATCTCTGAAGCCACCTACTACAACTGGAAGTCCAGATACGGCGGCATGGAGGCTTCTGATATTAAAAAGATCAAGGATCTTGAGGACGAGAATCGACGTCTCAAACAGATGTTTGCCGACCTGAGCCTTGAGAACCGGGCGCTGAAAGACGTTATCGAAAAAAAGCTTTAAAACCAGCCTTTAAGCGTGAGCTGGTCACTCATCTGATAACGACATTTGGACTCAGTATCCGTCAGGCCTGCCGGAGTCTGAACCTGAGCAGAACGGTTTACCATTACCGTCCGGATACCACGCGTGACGAACCCGTTATTGTCGCGTTACAGGCAGTGGCAGAGCGATACCCACGGTACGGTTTTCCAAAACTTTTCCAGGTTCTGCGGCGGCAGGGATACCCGTGGAATCACAAAAGGATCCATCGTATTTATTGTCTGCTGAAGCTGAATTTTCGCCGTAAAGGCAAACAACGGTTGCCGGTGCGTAATCCCTCGCCACTGGCCACACCGGAAGCGCTGAACCAGAGCTGGTCTGTCGATTTTATGCATGATGCTCTGGTCTGTGGCCGTCGTTTTCGCACGTTCAATGTCGTTGATGACTTTAACCGTGAGGCATTGTCGATTGAAATCGATCTGAATCTGCCAGCTTTGCGCGTGGTCCGTGTACTCGACAGGATCGCGGCAAATCGCGGCTATCCGGTCATGCTACGCATGGATAATGGTCCGGAATTTATCTCACTTGCACTGGCTGAATGGGCAGAGCAACATGCAGTAAAACTGGAATTTATTCAGCCGGGTAAGCCGACGCAGAACGCTTTTATTGAGCGCTTTAACCGAACATACCGTACAGAAATACTCGATTTTTATCTGTTCAGAACGCTGAATGAAGTGCGGGAAATCACGGAAAGATGGGTGTCAGAATATAACTGTGAACGCCCGCATGAATCACTGAACAATATGACGCCGGAGGAATATCGGCAACACAATCATTTGGCCGGGATCTCAAAAAATGCCTGGAACTAAAACGGGTCTATTTACA